>JAHFUH010000296.1 GCA_023265215.1 Acidobacteriota bacterium | reverse complement strand
AAAAGCGTCCAAACAGGAAGCTCCTTTCGGCTTTTATCAAAAGGATGAGACCGATTCCGGACAAAAGAATGTTGGCTCCCCACGCTCCTAGCCATGGGCTAACCTTTCCGATAGAAGCAAGGCTAATCCCATTTGAGAAGAGGATATAAAAAAGCAAAACCAAAACAAGGCTAAGTGCAAAACCGGAGGTACGGCCGCCTTTTTTTGTGTTTACCCCAAGCGATAGCCCAATTAAAGCAAACGGAATAATCGAGAATGGAAGGGCAATTCTGCGATTTAGTTCAACTAGATATTCAACATATTTGCCAGGATCCACGGTGGAATAGTTGCGCCAGAGAAAGCCAGTGCTCAATTCTGTCGTTTTTTTCGGTCGGCTTTCAGATTCAGCGGAGGGCGCTGGGCTTTTGTTCAGGTTGATGGGAATATCCGTTGCAGCGAAGGAGCTGACGTTATCTTTACTGGGATCAGCCGAATCAATCGAAAAACTGGCACCGCGCTCTAAATGAAGCTGCAGCCTGCGGTTATCTGAATCTGCGATCCAGGATCCTGAACGAGCCAATACTGTCCGTGGAGTGCTGCCGTTCGAACTATCGGACAGAAAAATGCCGGACCAGTGCAGCCTATCCGCGGCCAGATCTCTCACGTAAAAAACGATGT
Source organism: Acidobacteriota bacterium (assembly GCA_023265215.1). Lineage (GTDB taxonomy): Bacteria > Acidobacteriota > UBA6911 > UBA6911 > UBA6911 > UBA6911. The sequence continues at coordinate 6,249 of JAHFUH010000296.1, read as the reverse complement.
TGGGGAAATCCTCGCTAAATACTCTAGGCTGGACTTGGGAGGTTGCCTGAGTCAGGCTAATTCTGCTTTTAACCTGTCTCATGAAATCGTTTGTTTGCGGGAACACTATAATTGTAAGAATTCCCGTTGCAATTCCTACAAATGTCCCAAGGAAAAGGATAAAACGCAGCAAGCCTCGTATGGGCACGCCACAAGCTCTCAGGGCTGTTATTTGGCATTCACCTGAGAGACCGCTGAGTCCGACCAATATTCCGATCAAATAGGAGAGGGGCAATGTGAAAAACAGGATACCGGGCAGCAAACCTCCCGTGATGACAAGAATGACCCACGGAGAAGCACTTTGCGTGATCAGTAGTTCCGATAGGTTGAAAGGTCCCTCGCGCGCGGCCGCCTCGTGTAGAAAAACAATAAATGTGAGAACGGTGAGCGCGATCAGAAGCGGCGGCATAATGGCGCGAAATAGTAACTTATCGAGCTTGCGCATGACAGGGGAAGACTAGCACAGACCGGCAAGAAAAGACACAAATGGAGCTGGGGATAAGGAGCCATCTGCCTGCAAAAAGGGGCGGAATTGGTTCAGGCGGCGCGTCAATACAACTTCTGATAAGATATCTTATGTAAACTAATGGAAATAATAAAAAATACCGCGAACCCCATTATTCGCAACTCCTTTGGCGCAATTTGAGAGGTTCGCAGCCTGGATGCAAAGCAGTATTTACATCTTATATTTGCCGAGATCTTCGGGATTGAGATTTTCCAGCCATTTCTTAATATCCTCCGGCGAACTGCGTTCAGCCGACAATGTCGTCGAAGTGGCGCTTGATGATTTGGAAAGCACATCGTCTGTCACGTAGATCGGCGAATCCGTTCGCAACGCAAGCGCAATGGCGTCGGATGGACGTGAATCAATCGTCACGGTCTTCCCGTCCGCATTTAAAAATATCAACGCATAAAAAGTATTGTCTTTGAGTTCTGTTACAACAATTTTCGTAACTTTTACGTTCAGGTGGTTCAAAAGACCCTTGATCAAGTCATGAGTCATTGGACGGGGCGTGTCAACTTTTTCAATCTGCAAAGCAATTGCATTCGCCTCAAAAATTCCAACCCAGATTGGAAGCAAGGTATCGCTCGATGCCTCCTGCAAAACAACGATCGGCGAATTAGTGAGCGGATCCATCATCAGACCTTTTATTTTGAATTCAATTTCCTTCATGTTTCCTCCGGCCGAGGTTATTTGATGGGCAATTTCAAAGCGCCCTATCCGCGTCCGATTTAGACGCTCGAATCAATCCAAATGCCCTTTAGGCTGTTTGGGCTGAAACCGGCAATCTCCACCTGAATGATCTGCCCTATAAGTTTTTCGGGCCCGTCAAAATTTACTATTTTATTGTCGCTTGTTCTGCCGGCAAGGCTGACGCGACTGCGTGCTTTGTCTTCCACAAGAACTTCTAACCTAAGACCAAGATACGTTGAGTTCTTGCGGATTTGTATCATTTTTTGCCGTTTCTGCACGATTTCAAGTCTCCCCTTCTTTTCCTCATCGGAAACATCGTCCAGTAAGTTGAACGCCGCAGTGTATGGCCGCGGTGAGTACTTGAAGGAAAATACGCTATCGTATTGTACCTCATCCAGGAGGCTGAGAGTATCCTGAAAGTCCTCCTCGGTTTCACTTGGAAATCCGACAATAATGTCCGTAGAGATCGCGATAGATCGACTGGCACTCTGAATTTTACTAATTATCTTAAGGTAGCTTTCCAGCGAATATCCTCTGCGCATAGCCCTGAGAATCCTGGTCGAACCGCTTTGGACGGGCAAATGGATTTGGTTGCATATCTGCGGGCAAACAACCATAGCCTCCAGGAGCTCATCGGTAAAATCATTTGGGTGAGGAGATGTGAATCGGATTCTCTTAATGCCCTGGATAGCAGCTATTCGCCTCAACAGCCCTGCGAAACTGACCTGTTCGACGCGATCCATGTAGGAGTTGACTGTCTGGCCAAGCAGAAAAATCTCTATGTAGCCTTTGGAAGCCAAATCTTTTATTTCCCGGAGGATATCGGTGCTTTTGCGAGTTCTTTCTTGTCCTCGCGTTATTGGCACTATGCAAAAACTGCAATTCCGGTTGCACCCCTCGCTGATTGTAACGCTTGCTCTCCAGGGATTCTGGCGCAGAATGTATTGGGTCTCGAGCGATTCAGGAATCTCGTCCGATCTCAGGCCGATGGCGGGATGCTCGCGCCTGCCTTGCTCAATCAGGTCGCTCATAACGGCGCCCTTCTGCGGGCCTGCGAGAACATTCACATAAGGAGCCCGTTTGAGAATTTTTTCTCCTTCGAGCTGAGCCATGCATCCCACCACCGCGACAACCAAATCCTTTCGCCGTGAAGCGAGTTGTTTGAGTTCCCCCAGCCGCGTATATACTTTCTGAACTGCTTTATCGCGCACGCTGCATGTATTCAATACGATGATATCCGCCTGTTCCGGACCATCAGCGGGAGCCATGCCATTATGGAGCAAATTTCCTGCTATCTTTTCTGAATCCAGATCATTCATCTGACAACCAAAAGTTTCGATGAAATATTTCTTTGGCATTTATTGAATTATTTTTCTCTAAAGCTGTGAGTATTCAAGCATTTCCATCGCGTGGCGCTGGGTAGTCTTGGTTATGGTTTCCCCTCCCAGCATTCTAGCAAGCTCTTCAATCCGCTCTTTTTTATCAAGACGTTTCACAATCGTTTCTGTCCGGTCGCCCAGGATTTCCTTTCGCACATTGAAGTGCTCGGATGCAAATGAGGCAATTTGGGGCAAATGTGTTACACAAAGCACCTGGTTGTTTTTTGAGATGCCCCGCAATCTCCTTCCAACCGCTTCGGCAACCCGGCCTCCAATCCCTGCATCGACCTCGTCAAATACCAACGTCTTTCCCGCTTCTTCATTCCGACACAAAGATCTGATTGACAGCATCAAACGGGAAAGCTCACCACCTGATGCAATTTTCGCGAGCGGCATCATTTCCTCGCCCGTGTTCGGGGCTATTAAAAACTCTACATTGTCGATGCCATGGAGTCCACAAAAAGCCGGAAGACGTCCCCTGGTCTGACTTTCATCCCAGCTGTTGAAGCGAACCTGCATCTCCATACGTTCCATTGCCAGGGCCGCGAACTCCTTTCGGATTTCACTCTCCAGGCGGCCGGCATCCGCTTTACGTTTATCGGACAGAACGCTAGAACGCTCGCGATATCGCTTGAATTCATGGTCGAATTGTTCAGAAAGCTTTGCACCGGAATCAGCGTGTGCAAACAGTCCGTCCAGTTCTTTGAGGCATGCATCCAGGTGCTCCAAAACATCGGGGATATAAGATCCATATTTTGGGGTTAAGCGTTCCAGCGCATAAAGCCTTTGATGTACCTGCTCCAGCCGCTCCGGGCTGAACTCACTGCGCGCCGCGAAATCTCGAGCCGTGTAGGCCAGATCCTCCAGTTTATACCGGCTTTCCCGAAGAGCCTCTTTATGGACGATCCAGGTTTTATCAAAACGTTCCAGATCCTCAAGAATTCGCTCCAGGTGTATTGCCTGGCGTGAAATAGACATTTCATTGTCATAAGCTACCGAATAGGTTTCGGTAGCCAAAGCCAGGATCTTCTCGTAGTTCGATAGCAGATTTTTTTCCTGTTCCAGCGCTTCCCTTTCGCCAGGCTGCGGATTGACATGGCGGATTTCCTCAATTTGGAATTGGAGAATATCAATGCGCTGAAGGCGTTGTTTCTCATCTGTCTCCAAAGACTCGAGCTTTCCGGCCAGTTGCTTCAAATTTCTGTGACATTCCTGCACATCTCGAAGATGCATTCCATTCCTGCCAAAACAATCCAGCCACGCCAAATGAGTCGCCAGATCAAGAAGTGATCGCTGGTCCTGCTGCCCATGAATATCCGCCAGTTCTTCGCCCAGGGATTTCAGCAATGACAAAGTGGCCAAGTGGTTGTTGACAAGGATTCGGTTGCGTCCGGCCGAAGTGATTTCACGTCGAATGATAAGCGGGTTTTCATCGGGCTCGCATCCGGCATCCGCGAGCACCCGACGCGCCGGTGAATCCGTTTCCAATTCAAACACACCCTCAACAATAGCTGAATCGCAATCGGAGCGAATCAGCTCCTGGCTGGATCTGTTACCGAGAAGCAGTCCAAGGGCGTCAACCAGGATTGATTTGCCCGAACCGGTTTCGCCGGTCAGTAGATTCAATCCTTGTCCGAACTCTATCTCGATTTCCCGGATTAGCGCGAAATTTTTGATCCTTAACAACTGAAGCATCGTAAATCCCTGGAGATACATGGATGACGAGCAAATTTGAGTCTAGCATTTTTGCGTCGAAATAAAAATGTCACAGATCCTGCGGATTCAAAAAGTGCTCAGAAATCAGGAAATCCGCGGCGTTGGATTGACTTTGCCTGTAAGCTGTGTTATTTCTGCACTTTAGCTGATATCTTTTAGGAGGGAAAAGAAATTCTAATTCCTATCACAATACTGCTGTTTCAGACTGAAACTCCTTCGGCTCCATTTGGGAGCTCTTTATTTGGCCTGCTTGCTAAAACCAGCGGGTTCGCTCTAACCATTCTGATTTTGCTTCTCGTGTTTTCTCTTCTTTCTTGGACGATAATTTTGCGCAAGTGGCTGACTTTTCGACATATCAGTCACAAGAATCAGGAATTCCTTGCATTTTTCAGGAAGACTGCCCGGCTTAGCGAAGTCGGCTCCGCGTGCGAGCATTACCGTGGTGCCCCTTTGTCTGGTGTTTTCAGCGCAGGTTATGGGGAATTGAATGCACAGATTCAGGCTCTTAGCGCTCATAATCCGGACCGGCCAGTGCTCGGCGATCGAAATATTGTGGGCATCGAGCGTGTATTGCAAAGATCCTCGGCAGCCGAGCTTTCGGCGCTTGAGAAAAGCATGAGCTGGCTGGCAACCACAGGGGCGGTGACTCCATTCATAGGGCTTTTGGGCACCGTCGTCGGCATCATCAGCGCCTTTGAAGGGCTGGGCTTGGAGAAAACGGCCTCAATCCAGGCGGTTGCGCCTGGAATCGCCGATGCGCTTATCGCGACCGCTGCCGGTCTATTTGCCGCAATTCCTGCGGTAATCGCCTACAATCAGTTTCTCAACAGGATTAAAATTATTGCGGCGGAATTGGACGATTTCACATCAGAGTTTTTAAATCTGGTGGAACGGAGTTTTAGCTAATGGCCTTTACAACACCTCAGGGGCGCACAGCCACTTCATTATCAGAGATCAATGTCACGCCCCTTGTGGACGTCATGCTTGTGCTTCTCATCATATTTATGGTGACGGCGCCAATGCTGCAAACCGGGATTGATGTCGAATTGCCCGAGACAAGGAACGTAAAGCAAATCAGCCAGGAGGAGCGAATTATCGTCTCTATAAGCCGCGAGGGGCTTTACTACAATTCGGAAACCATAAACTGGGACAAATTGCCCGAGCGTTTAAGAAAAGATGCCAAAGGCCCCAAAGACTCAATATTTTTGAGAATCGATAAAGACGTTAAATGGAATTCCATCGTTTCCGTGATGGACAAAATCCGCGGCGCCGGCTTTACGGAGATTAAGCTGATTACTAAACCGATGACGGAATCTCAAAAGCGCTGAAAAGGTTTCCCGTGTTTTCCGTTGCATACCAACCGGGAAACCCGAAATGCAAGGGTGAAGCAGGAAAGCCATGACCGTTCTCTCAGGAAATCGCCGAAAGGAGGAAAAATATGGGTTGACTTTTGTCTGTTCGATTGTCATTCACGCAGCCATCCTTCTCCTGGTGATTTTCGGAGGATATCTTTTTCCCAAATCCGTCATTAGGATCGGAACCGGGCCCGGTGGAGGAAGCGGCGAGGATTCCTATTCGGTTGGCATGGTTGACGAGCTGTCCGGTGGGGCCGGAATGCTAAAACCTTCGATTGCTCCACAACCTCCCGCGCTTGTTGAAAAGGAACCGCCGGTTGAAAAATCAAAAGCCATTCCATTGCCGGAAAAACAAGCTAAGAAACAGAAGCTGACCGAGAAGGAAATCAAAGAAGCGGCCAAGGCGACTGCAGAGTCCAATGTAATTCCAACCCGACCTGAACCGGGCTCTGGCGGGGCCGGTGGGCGCAGTGGGGGCAGCGGCGGAGGATTCGGAGGAGGCGTCGGAATTTCTATCGGGTCTGGGTCCGGTGGCTTTGGAAGTTCCCAGTACGCCAGGTCAGTC
>JAHFUH010000295.1 GCA_023265215.1 Acidobacteriota bacterium | reverse complement strand
TGCTCATATCCGCCACTCTCGCCGTTAAGAATGACGAGATCGCTCTTCAGGCCTCTGGAATTCCAGAACGCGTGTGCCTGCAATGCGTCCCGGACCGTCCCCAGGTCCAGCGGATCACTGATGACAGCGGTGCATATGGGCAAGTCGCCTGAAATGCCAAAAGCCCAGAGCCGCGACTGCCCGAGCGAGTTGCGTCGCAGGCGTTCGGGGCCGGGCCGAAGGCCTGCACTCGGATAAAGCATGCGCCCGGCGAGCTCCTGGTATCGCTGGGCGTCCTCGTGTTGAATCCGGAGGAATCGAAAGCTCAGCTGAGAGTGCGTCCATGCGAGCTTGAAGGCCCTGTCGGCCATTTCAAGATCCTCATATTTTTCGATCAGCTGAATGGCCCGGTCTCGAGAATCAGCGGCCAGGGTAATAATCGCTAGATATTTTTTTTCACCCGGTTCGAGCAGTACTTCTCTTCTGATGCTCAGAATCGGATCGAGAACCGGGCTGGGAAGGCTGGAGAGATCGGAAGCCATTGCCGCCGGGGATTCCAGGATGCGGCTTCTCCCTAGAAACCTCATCCTGCTTGTCTCAAATTGGATTCTCTTTCCCATCGCGGGAGAAACAAGATGGCCGGCCCAGATCCTTGGTTCCTTGCCGTCATTCGGCCGCCGAAAGGCAAGCAGGGCTGATTTCTCGGGCAGCGCTTCCGTATGGATGAACATTTTGCTGAACGCGGGATGGGCACGATCGGCTGCATGGGGCGCCAGCGCAAGTTCCACATACGTCGTCAAATCAAGCCTTCTTTCCCGGTTCGAGCTGTTGAACAGCTGGATCCGGCGCACCTCAACATCCTCTTCCGGCGAAACCGTGACTTCAGTTGTAGCCTCGACATCCCGATACGTGCACCTGAATTCAACGCGGTCGGAGTGATACACAACAGAGTAATTCATTCCGGTCTTGTCGGTCGGATGATATGTTGTCGACCAGAATTCCTTGTTGCCCAAATCTCTCAAATAGCAATAGGAACCCCAATTGTCCCGCGTTGTATCGGCGCGCCACCGCGTAATGTCCTGATCCCGCCAAAGGCTGTAGCCTCCGCCTGAATTTGTGACCATTAGTGAATAGGAGCCGTTGGAGAACAGCTGCGTTTTGGGCACGAGCGTTTTTTCGTTGCTGCCCCGCCCCTGCATCGATTCTATCGGAGGGACAATCAGCCTGGCAGGAGGCCTTTCTTCCGTATTGGTCAGGTAAGAGACGGTTCGAGACGGAGGGACGCCTTCGTATAAAAGTGATTCCGCGGCGCGCACCCGAAGGTCGGAATGAAAGCGCTTCTGCATAACCTGGTCTTTCAGCGTATTGATCATCGCCAGAAAACTCATCCCCTGGTGATGCGCCATGTATGCATAAATAACCGCCCCGCGCTTCCCCTCCTGGCTCTCGCGCGAATAATCGATGGATTCGTAGAAACCCTTGTTTCCATGCAAGCCCTCGAGCTCCAGCCGTTTCATATTGTCTACGGCACCCGGCGGATCAATCATAAGCGCCAGCGCGGTCGCATAAGGGGCAATCACAAGATCATCTCCAAGACCTCTTTTTAATCCCAGTGCCGGCACTCCAAAGGCGCGATATTGGTAAATCTGGTTTGCATCCAGCGCGCTGAACGCGGCTTCGGAAATTCCCCAGGGCACTTTCCGGCTGCGGCCGTATTCGATCTGAATTTCAATCGCTTCCCTGCATGCGTGATCAAGGAGAGAACTCTCATAGAACTTGGTAAAAAGCGCAGGCATCAGGTATTCGAACATGGATCCGCTCCAGGAAAGCAGCAGTTTATGCCCGGCATGCATGCTGAATGGCCTGCCGAGCGTATTCCAGTGTTCGGACGTAACCTCGCAACGAGCAATTGCAATCAGGCTGGTCAAACGGGCTTCGCTGGCCAGCAGATCGTAGTGGGAAATAGTTTGAGGCCGCTCGCTCACATCACAGCCGATTGAAAAAAGCTTCCGATCCTCGTCATAAAGGAAACTCAGTCCCATTTCTTCCTGCAAACGGCCGGAGCGATCCAAAAGGGACCGTATCTCCCGCTGAGTCTCCCTCGCCCGCGTGCGCGCCTTTGAAATCTCTTCATGGATTCCGGCGAGCCATTCAGAATTGTCGACGGAATTTTTAAGTTCCTGCTCCAGTGTTGAAAGCGGATCGGGTTCCGCGCCGGCCAGAGTTGCCAGGGAAATGGATTCCATGTCGATCTGCTTCAGGCTGAGATGAATTGTTCCCGGGATATTGAACAGCAGCGGCGCCCAGCCATAGTAACGGTCTATGATGGATCTCCAGTTCCGGATGACGTCCAGCACTTTGCCGGCCCAATATCTGATTTCTTCCACATCCTTTTCTTTAATCCAGGCAACATTCTCGTTGAGCAAGCCGGTGAATACTCTTTCGCAAATATCACCGACCGATTGGATGCGATCCAGCAAATTCTTTAATCCACTTGTTTCCTCTCCGCACAGAGCTGATAGCCCGGAAATAGCCGTCTTTATTGAAGCAGGCTGGGAACTCTTTGCACACAGGGCATTGAATACGGAGAGCGCGTCAGCCAGGCCTTCAAAGCAGCCCGGGCCGACAATCGGCTGAGAATTCAATTCCTTCAATCCCTGTTCAAGAGTCCAAATGCTTGCCAAAAAATTTCCGCTGTCAACGGTCGAAACATAGGACGGTTTCAGGGGCTCCAACGTTTTGATGTCATACCAGTTGAGCAAATGGCCGCGGTATTTCTCCAGTCTGGCAATAGCTTCGAAGCTGGCGGCTAACCGCGTGACGAGCTGATCTGACGTTATATATCCAAAATCATGAGCAGCCATTGTCGAAAGCAGAAAAAGACCTATGTTGGTTGGCGACGTCCGATAGGCTACTTCGACACGCAGACTTTCCTGGGAATTATCAGGCGGCAGCCAATTGCTTTGAGATCCGACCAGGTCATCAAAGTACCTCCAGGTCTCCCGGGCTACCCGCCGGACATACAATCGTTCCCCCTGTGTCAGTTCCCGCTTTTTTTTCGCACTTCTGGGCTGGTTGATCCAGCCGGAGACCGCGGGGGAGAACATCCAGAGAGCAAAATACGGAATCGCCACAGCCCAAACCGTAAATCCGCGAAACCAGAGGATGGCAATGAAAAGCGCGCTCGCGACGCAAATGATCCAGGTTCGAAATCTGAGATCGTTGTTGCCCTTAAGCGATTTCCAATGGACTGCCTGAGCTGTTTCCCATTGCAGCAGATTACAGCCGGTAACGGATCGGCGGAACCAGACACGCACGATTGCATCGATGGAAGTCCAAGCCTGGTGCGGCAACAGCACGGCCGTAATCAGCGCACGCAGAGATTCCGTTGCCTGTTCCTGCCATATGAAAAGGCGGCCTTTGGTCACACCTTCCCGCACTCGAGCTGGAAGCGGAGTGATCGCCGGTATGAATATCGCCAGGGCAATGAAGATATTCCAAAACAAGGAACTGGGCATAATAATCCAGCTGCCGAGTAGAACGAGAACGCAAGCCGGGGCAACAAGGCTCCTGCGAAGATTGTCCAGGATTTTCCAGCGTCCAATTGGAGAAAGCGGATTTCTTTCCCGATGCTTTTTGCCACCGGGCACATGAGGCAGAATCCAATCGAAAATCTGCCAGTCTCCGCGAATCCAGCGGTGCTGCCGATGAGAAAAGGCATGGTAATTCTGGGGAAACTGCTCGAACAGCATTATTGTGCTGTCAAAGCCCACACGCATATAGTTGCCTTCTATAAGGTCATGGCTGAGAAGCGTCCCGTCGGGGAACCGGCCCGATAATACCTGGTGAAATGCCTGGAGATCGTAGATGGCTTTCCCCACATAAATGCCTTCCCCGAAAAGATCCTGATGCAGGTCTGAAATTACCTGAGAGTAAGGGTCGGTCCCTTTGGCATTCGAGAATACCAGGCTGAAATAGCTGGCAGTCACGGCCGGCGGACTTGTGACTATCCGCGGCTGAATGATGCCATACCCCTCGCATATCATGCGGCGATCGGGGCAGAGAACAGGCCGGTTCAGAGGGTGCGCCATCGCTTCAACCATGCTGAGCGCGGTTTTGTGCGGGAGTTCGGTATCCGAATCAAGCGTGATGACAAAACGAATTCCCTTGAGAGACTCGCAATTTCCTGCCTTGAGGAAATCGCCGGCGCCTTCCCTGCAGTCATTCATCAGATATCGGTTCAAATCTTCGAGTTTGCCGCGCTTCCTCTCCCATCCTATCCAGCATTTCTGGGTTTCAGACCAAACGCGCTCCCGGTGAAACAGGAAAAAATGCCCCTCCCGGTATTTTTCATTCAAGGCTGTTATCCCATGGGCTACCGTTTCAAACATCTCCTTATCTTCCGGCATTCTCATTGAAGGAGCATCGGGATGATCCGTCAGAAGAGCGTAAAGGAGATTGGGCTCGGAATTGGCAAGATAGCGCACTTCAAGTTTATTCAAATCTTCTTTGATAGATTGCGGCGTCAGCAGCAGCGTGGGAACAACCACTATGGTCCGGAACTCCTCGGGAATTCCCGATTTGAAGGACATCCTTGGGATGGGTCGAGGAGGGATGAAAAGCGTGATCCAATAGTTGACAAGCTGAATGGAAACTTCGCTGGCCGGAAGAATTGCCGCCATTGCGAATCCCAGTAAAGCCCACGCACCTGCACCGCTTTTGGCCGCGAAAAAGAGGCCCGCACCGAGCAATAGAGCAGTCAGGGCGAACATGGCTGTGAAATAGACAAGACCGGGATGAGCGAGCATCCATTCAGTCCGGTGCTTGGACCAGGGCAGGCGGCAGTCGAACAATTCTTCAAATTCTTTTCTGCCTTTGTCTATGAGGCAATAAGCGACATTCCTCTGTCGAAGCAGCGTGCTTTTTGCCGAAAACTGAAGCGCTCTTTTCGCAACTTCAATTTCCGGCCGCTTGGAACAAAACGCAATTTCCTCGACAGCTTTCCGGCAACGGTCGCGGGTGGCAAAGTCGCTTCCGGAATAGACCGGATCCTGTTCCAGTACCGCTTCCACAACGCTGATGCTTTCAAAGATATCCCGCCAGTCGAGTTGCTCGAGGCGCCTCAAGCTGGTGACGTCATTGGCAATGGAAACCTGTTTTTGAGATTGGTACGCGTGTTCATTTCGGATCAAGTCCTGTATAGGACATTGCAATTTGGTTTTGAGCCATTCCTGGGCGGCGGAAAAGACTGTCTCTTCCTCGCTGAGCTGATCGATCAGACGTATCGCAAAATGAGGCTGCAGTGAGGGATTTTGAGCCGAAATTTCCGAAAATATCATCGGAATTCTTTCGGGGCTGAGATGGGCAGCGCTCAAGAGGCGGTTGGCCCAGAAATCAGCTCGTTCCCGGTCATGTTGCCGGCGGCTCACCCGGAGAGCCTGGTGAGCCAGATCCTCTATTAGCGCAATCCGCACCATAAGAGGAAATGTCCAGAGTTCAGCAATCGTCAGCTGGTAAGTCCCTTGATAGGAACTGAGAAAATTGTAGATGGCTCCGGTCGTGATGTTCCCATCCGTTTTGTTTGCCAACCCGGAGGCCAGACTCAGGACCCGGAGATTGCTGCCATCGGCAGCCGGTTTCAATGCCGGCAGGATTTTGTAGTAGCTCCGCGGCAGATTCCGGCGGACGTCGTGAATGTGATTCTGAATGATATAGGCGTTGTCGAGCAGCCATTCGGAAGCAGGCGTGATGCTCTGTTGCAGTTCAACCGCTTCACCAAGGTCCCGCCGGATGCTTTCGAGAATCTGCTCCCAGCCGGCAAGCGAATCAAGAATTGATCCGGTGGATTTTAGCGGCGCCGCCGGCTGCTGCTCCGCAGCACAGGAGATTGCATATTGTCGCAATTGGCCCGCCGATAGCAATTCGCGATCCGGGCGCCTGTTCATGTGGTGCTCCGGCAAGTATGGCCGGACCACAAAAGTGACCGGTTCCTCCGCTTCATTTTCCACCATCAAGTCGCTGAGGAGTCTTGCCTGGAAAGGCTTGCACTGCACTACAATCATCGCCTCGCCGGGAAGAACCCTCGGGATATATTCCCGGAGCAATCGACTCGAGAAAGAAAAACCCACTTGAGGCCCCAAGGCAATTCCTGCTGCGCAAGCGGCGCCTGCCAAAAGAGCTGTAGCGCTCCACGAATAATTTGCGACAAGGATGGAGAAAACCAGAACGGCAGCCGTGAACAATCCGGCGAACAGCAAAACGAATTGTGAATGCCCCTTAACAACGGTCTGTTTCCCATCAGCGGAAACCGAAACCGCCGCGGATCGAAAGAATCGTTTGCTCCTCAATCGGCGAAGAGCCTCATAAGCCCGCTGATTGTTCGGGTAGAATCCAATGACAATATTTTCTTTCGCTTTGCTCTTTATGATCATGCACTCCCGCAGCTACGGAAATATCTCTTCATGATGGAGCGAAGTGATTCGACATACCTACCTATTTGAGGGGGAGATAATTTAATTATAGGCAATTCCAGACCCATTGTGTAGGTGCAGGGGGGTGTAATTGGAAGTGCGAGTCATGCTTTCCTGGGGGATTCAGCCCTGGGAACGCCGCCGTCTCGGCGGCAAGCAGTGATAAAAGACATGCATGAAGCGTTTCGTACGCATTTTGTCCAGAAATTGCAATATAACAGCGTCTGCCGGCGAGACGCCGGCGCTCCCAGGGCGCTTCATTTAATTCGTCACATCTACCGGCATGACTCGCACTTCCGATTACACCCGGTGCCGGGTGTGCAAACGGAAGTGGGACTCAAAACCTAATGCGCTTATGCCCTGGGAGCGCCGGCGTCCTCGCCGGCAGGCAGGTGCGCACATCGGGAATTTCCGAATTAATCAAAGAGCTGCAGCGACTTGTAGGGTTTTTGGCAAACATATCTGGTAGTC
>JAHFUH010000294.1 GCA_023265215.1 Acidobacteriota bacterium | reverse complement strand
TCGCTGCAGCTCTTTGATTAATTCGGAAATTCCCGATGTGCGCACCTGCCTGCCGGCGAGGACGCCGGCGCTCCCAGGGCATAAGCCCATTAGGTTTTGAGTCCCACTTCCGTTTGCACCCACTCGAATAGGATGCTGCCTCATTTCCCGTGGTAACTTAGGGATCGAGGTTTTTATTGTTGAAATGGCTATCTATTTCTGCCCGAGAATACATAATCCATCCTCACATTCGTGATACGCAGGCATGCGGAGGGGTTGTTTATCAAGCTTGATCCCGCTTTTAGGCGTCCACTTGTCCACGGACGCAGTCTTGTAATAGACATAATCGGTCGTGTGAACAATGGGATTGGTTTCACCCCCAACGACTATGAAATTGATGCCTTCCGGTTTGAGAAAAGGAGATTTTGATTTTTCAGCCAGCGCCTTGCTCAATTGGTCCGGATCACCCCAGCCTTCCGCTTTCAGTGCTTTGGCCGCCAGCGGGTCCGCTACGAAGGTGTAGGTTCCCATTGAGTTAAATGTTTTTATCTTCTGCAGCAACCCGTCCGTGGTACCGATCCCCAGTGTGTCGACGTTCCAGCCACGAAATATACTGACTGTACTCTCCGTAGCCTTAAATCCCTTACGTACATGAAACGGTTTCCATGGACTTTTACCCTCGTTTTCGGCACAGCATTGGTTGGTAAAACTCAAACCGTTGCCGATGGTCGCCATAAAGGTGTCACCGGCTCGCGCGTCGCCAAAGTTGATACTCATGAGTGTCCAAGTCCTGCCAATGACAGAGTTGGCATAATTGAACGGCCCCATTGCGCCGACGCCGCTGTTCATTCCGATTGTTTTAGCCACCGGGCCGTTCACCACCACCATACTCCCGTAAGATCCGGTGGAACTGGGCATGGCGGGGTGCTGTGTCGAAGCTATTGCCAGGATGACCGGCAGGTGTTCCGGTCTGGCGCCGGCCATAACAGCGTTTATAGCTACCTTTTCGACCGTGTATTCTTTCATTTCCTCATTCGTGGTAACGGACATCCTGCCAACCACTTCCTGGGGATCGTGGTCGGTTCCCGTGAGCATTTCAGCAACGCGTTCCTTTGTCGGCAGTACAATGGGCAAACCGTCGGTCCAGCCGTTCCTCAGGAACGACTGATGGAGGTTTGTCTCAGAATCCGGTTCCAGCAAACGGGGCCTCCTGGGCTTTTTGACTATTTCAGGATTCTTCTCAGCTTCGGTTAATGGTTTAGTCAGCGCATCGATTATTTCCGTCGTTAGCTTCACACCGGTTACGGGATCTTTCCCTTGAACATATTGACGCAGGATTTCCCTGGAAACCCACGCAACGGGATAGGGGGGGAAGGTCCAGCGCAGATTCATTCCGTGGGAGTGACCATCGCGTATAACATATTCCGCGAATCGCGCGGTGACGATAGGGGCGGTAGGCACACCGTACTCGCCTTCCATGGTTCGGGCAAACTCGGCGAGACTCGCCGAGCAGCCGTCTCAGCCGCCCACGCCGAAGACCACACCATCCGCCTTTTTCTTGAGTTCAGGCCAGAGTTCAGGACTATCTACGAACGCATTGCCGCTCTTGATCTGCAACACTGTTTTGACAGAAGGCATGTTTTTCGTGAACCACGCCTGCAATTCTTCAAGGAACTCTTTAGCGCCCGCGAATTGGGTGTCCACCAGGTAAATTGTCTTATTATCCAAGCTGCTCAGCCTGGGGGCCATCCGCAGGGGAATCAGTTCATCACGGGACATAGTGGGCTGCGTATCGGGATTTCGATTGGCCATCATACCCGCGCCAGCTTCCCCTCGCCGGCCGAATATTCCCGACGGCTGCCCTCGGGGATCTAGAACCGTCACCTTCCTTGCTTCAGAACCTGCTGATCCGACCTGGTGTTTACAACCAATACCGGATGCTAAGATGATCGCACCGACAATAAGCCAGCTCCAATTCTGTCTGGCCCTAAAATGTGATGAGCTCATATTCTCCCCTGTATGCAGTCGACGAAAGTGGTACGTATGGGTTCCAAGATCAAAAGCCAATCCATTCCAATACTCGGACAGGCTACTAATACGGCGAGTTTAGCATTGATTGCCTGCCTCCGGTCATACGTTTTCCCCGAAGTCGAGTTCTTCCCGCTCAAGCCCGGCTAAAAGCTCATGGCGCAGTCGAGGTCGTCGGCGAACGCCTGGGCAATCAACACATACCCTGGCAGGATCGGGTGACTATATCACAGGATTTTACGGGTGTATTTCTCCGAGCAGACATCTCAGAAAGAGGCAGGCGCGCGAGAGTAAGCAGACGTTAATAGCTCAAGATATTTGATTTTCTGTTTCGAAAATATTGCTCTGAGGTAGACGCGGCGTCTCGCCGCGTTCGACTTGCCGTATAGAAGAGATAAGGCACGCGGCGAGACGCCGCGTCTACCTTAAAATTATGTCGTCCTAGATATGAACTTAGTAATCGGCCACGCGGAGAAGGCGTGGCTTTGGCCTGCCCCGCACAGCGCTGGCCGCGGGACACACTTGACACTGTGGGCAAGCTTCGTTTTGGCTGCAATAACGGCATTGTCAAAGTGGCCAGGAGACGCCAGCATCGGCGCTGCAGTCAACGCCGAAGGCGTTGAACGCAGAGCTGAAAATGAATCTCCGGGCTACTTGCACGCACAGTCACGTGTGGGTAACGGTCAGCGCACAGCGGGGCGATTCGCCGTGACTCTCGGGGTCGGAGTCGGGGTCGGTATCGGGGTCGGCATTTGAAACCGGTGGCAAAGTAATGGAGTATCTATTGGAGATTGTTTTTCTTGATTTGGACCCCGATAGCGACCCAATCCCGAAGTTCTTTCGTTCTTTGTTAACAAATTAATCGACGGCACGCCGGAACGGCTTAGCCTGTCAGGGTCTCACGGCCATAGGCCGTGGGTTTAGCTGGCACTAATATATCTTCAATTATATCTTCCCTAACGCTTTGAGGACTTTTTCGGGCGTAATGGGAAAATCAATGATCCACTTTCCTGTCGCATTGTAGACAGCGGAGGAAGTAATCGCCGCCATGCTGGCGCCGATATTTTCGCCGATCCCGTTCGATCCATAGGGGCCATATCCCAAATGGCTTTCATTGAGAAAGCATTGGACGGCCGGATAATCATTCATGGTTCCGAGGTGGTAATTGATGTGATCGAAATTAAGCCCCACTCCGGTTTGGGGACAATAAACCTTTTCTTCCATGGCGCTCTTGCCGAGGCCCATGACCGCTCCTCCATACTGTTGCCCTTCGGCGCCCTCACGGTTAAAGATATGACCTATGTCATTGACGCAGACTATATTCGTTACGAGCACCACGCCGGTTTCGACGTCCACTTCCGCCTCGATGAAGTGGGCCTGCCGGCTCATGATAAAGGTCTGCCCCATCCCCATCATTCCCATCATCATGCCACCAGGGCCGCTGGAATCAGGATGGACAACAATGGAGCTGCCGCCTCCGCCCATAAATCCGCCCATGAATCCGCCGCCACCACCTACGACTTCACTCACCGATCTTTTGCTGCCGGGATTAGCCTTTTCAAAAATCATGCCGTCCTGGACATCAAAATCTTCTATCTTCCGACTTTGACTCTGAGTCTCACCCGAGCCGGGGGGGCGTCCTCCTCCCTGGCCGAACATGAATCCGGGCATCATGGGCATGCCCATCATTGACGATGAACTTACAGAGCGTTCCAGAATCTTTTTCTTCATTTCCCGCGCGACCTGTATCAACTGGGGCATAGCCGTGACCGTACCGGCCGAGCTGGCCGGCTGGGCCAGTGTGTACGTGCTGTTGTCTACGTGCTGCTCCTGTATCAGAACATCTTCAAATTTCATCCCCGATTCGGCGGCGACACAACGGCGATAGCCGGATTCGGTGTCGATTCCCATATCACTTCGCAGCCCGAGAATTGTAAGCTTCCCGTCGCACAGCATCAGGGCTGCAGTGGAGGGCAACGGCATTCCGGTGCCCCAACTCCACACATTGACGGAAGTAAAACCCATGCCGTGCATTCGGCCGTTATCCAATTTCCTTGCGCCGGGGGCGTGCCATTTTCGATCCCAGTCGATGGCTTTCCTTCCCTTTTCGATGACCTCTTTCAGGCTGTGCCTCTGCGGGAATCCGTTCTCCTTCTGATAGTTTGTAATCCATTCCCAGTCATGTCCCTGGCAGCCGTCATTTTTCAAAGCCACCTCGGTCGGATCGAGTCCGAACTCCGCGGCGACGCGATCGAACATGATATTGTGGGGGACGCAACATGCGGCGCCATGCCGGTAGCATTCGGTAAAGCCTTTATTGGTAAGGGCCCATGTCTGTGTTCCGCGGATATTGGGTATTTTTGTGCATTCATAGGTCTTATCGACGGCAGGATTCCTCTGCCCCAGAACGTCCCAATGATAGGCCGTAATGGTCCCATCTTTTTTAGCGCCCACTTTGCAGCGATAATACCCCACTTCATCTCCGCCGCAATAAAAGCCGCTTTCATCATAGAGAAGCTTCACCGGCTTGCCGTTGACTCTCTTTGCCAGCGTGACAGCCATGCGAACAAATGCCGTAGAATAGCCGAGCCATGCTAATCCTCCGAACCAGGAACCTTGATAGGGAAAAGTCACATTGATTTTGCGCCATTGCGAAGACGAGGGATCGGGCGCCGCGGCAGACCTCGACGTCGCTGGATTACCCGGACTAGGCGGTCTGGTAAATCCCTCTGGGCCACCCTGGCCACCCGGTCCGCCAAAACCGCCAAAGCCCCCAAATCCACCTGGCCCATCCGGTCCGCCGAAACCGCCGAAAGGCATGCCCCTGCCTCCGGAACTAATATCGTTGCGCGGATTGGACTGGTGATGTACCCAAAGATCGATGGAATCATTTTTCAATTGAGCCACGCAAACCATGGCCTCAGTGCCGGCGGGTGAGTTCATGCCTCTTTTAATGGTATATTCAACAACTTTGTCCGCTTCTTCAAAGCCTTTTTGGATATTTCCGAATTCCCTTTCTTCATTCCCGATAACATTGGGCCCGCGGTTGTTCCCTCCGCTGTTGTTTCCTCCTGGGAAGCCCATCATATTCATGCTCATGCGAGTTACTTCAGGCATGATCTTTTGGGCATCGGGTTTTGCAGCCTCTGCCATATCCAGGATAAATGGCAGTTCTTCCCACTGTATTTTTATCAGCCGGAGCGCCCGGTCGCATATCTCCTCGCTATCGGCGACCACAACAACTCCCATGGGGTGCTGAAAGAAATCGCTTGTTCCGGGGAGAGTCAGGATATTGAAACCCATGGAAATTTCGCTGCCGGGCCCACCATCTTTTGCAATATCCGGATCTTTGTATGTAAGAATATCTCTAACGCCCACAAGGGCTTCCGCCTGGCTTGAATCAATGCTTGTGATTTTGGCAGCTGCGTATGGCGAAGTCAGGATTTTTGCATACAGCATCCCGGGAAGGCTAACATCCCTCGTATATATGCCATTTCCCGAGACTCTATCATGCGCATCCTGACGGGTTATTTTGCGCTTTGCTTGTTCACTGGATTCGGGCATTACCCAAGTCCATTGTTGATCAGCCATTTTTTATCCCCTTTGACGGTTTTGAATGCCAATATGCGCTGAAACGCCTATGTCCAAAATCAGCATGTGGGCATGTTCATCCACTCGCCTAATACGTTTTCTATCAAAAAAAGGTTCTCTTCCGGGGAATATTTCCTGTGAGTTGCCAAAACCCCCTGGGACTGCGGCCAATCCTTCCAGGTGTATCAAAATCCCTATCTGGATCCTTCAATTCTGGTATAAGATAAAACCAGATTCGATAAATGGGCAGCCGGATGCCGAAGTTGACAATCTCACCTTACCGGAAGTTTCTGAAGAAGCAGTTTGGGAAGATACAGGATCGAAAGGCAGCTTGTCCCACCTAATCCTTAGCGGAGGTGCAATTTGGCAAAAAAGATATGGCCCGCAACATTTATTATTCTCATCGCTGTATATTCGACAGCATATTCTGCGGAAAAACTGAGGGTATTGAATCCGACGCCCCCGAATAGAATGGTCGATCGTGTACCGCTTACACCCCGGCTTGATACGCTGGAAGGAAAGACAATATTCCTGGTGGATATCGGTTGGGGAGGTCCGCAGGCGGCTCCCAGCATTTATGCAGAAATGAAAACCTGGTTTGGCAAGAATATGCCGAGCGTAAAAGTGGAAATACGAAGTATCAAAGGCTCCTACATGCAGGACCAGCCGGAGCTCTGGAAGGAAATATCCGAAAAGGGCCAGGCGGCCATGGTCGGAATATCCGGCTGAGACAGCTGCACATCGGCCGTGAGCCGTAACTGCAAAACGCTGGAACAGAACTTCCATATTCCCACCGTCGGGGGCGCGGCATCCAATATCATCAAATATGCCCAGGGACACGATTTCCTGTATACCAACGGATCGCCCATTCGATTTATATCCTTTCCTTTCCCGGTGGCCGGGCAGCCTCAGTCGGTCCACCATAAATATGTCTTTGAGAGCAAGGACGTCGTAAGCGGAAAACCGATGATGCAGGCATTGGTCGACGCCCTGACCGTTCCCCTGACCGACAGAGAGAAATACAAAGGACCGGCGCCGGAGCCCTCCGCGGCGGAATCCCGCTTTCTTGGGCCGGATACTGAAGAGAATCTGCAGCGCCTTTTCAAGGACCGGGACTGGACAGACTATCTTCCCATTATCCTTCCGACCGAACAACGTGTGGCAGACATGCTGAAAGGTACTTCTCATAAACCGGGCGAAGTCATCAAGACTTTGGACTGGCCGGGAGGCAAGCGGGAAGTTACCGTAGAAAGAGTGGCAACCTGCGCCGTTATGGCCGGCGCCAAACGGGAATACCTCCCAGTGATCCTTGCCCTGGCCAACTACATACCTTT
>JAHFUH010000293.1 GCA_023265215.1 Acidobacteriota bacterium | reverse complement strand
TATTCTTCTCCGGCAAGAAAAAATGTCAGGAATTTTCTAGGCCGTGTGGGTTCGGAAGCGTTGTTCTGCTTGTTTTTTTGTTTGCCTGCGTCCTGTGAATTCATAGATGCTCCGTGATGGAATCTCTATTTTCGCTTTTCAGGCGGCCGCGCCACCTGGATAACTGAACAGATCCGATGGCTGCCGCGCCTGAGCGATGACTTCACCAGGATCAAGGATGAGTCCAACCTGGCCGTCGCCCAAAATCGCTCCGCCGGATACACCAGGAATTTTCCCCATGGCTTTTGTGAGGGATTTGGCAACAACCTGCTGCTGGTCGAGCAATTCGTCAACCAGAAGAGCGCAACGCCGCTCTTCATCCCCAACAACTACCAGCAATCCCTTTACAGGGTCTTCGATCGCGCCTTGTATATTAAGCAGCCTGTGGAGGCGGAAAACAGGCATTAGTTCCCCGCGCAGCATGACCAATTCACCGCGGCCGGAAACCGTTGAAAGGGATTCAGGTTGGGGCCGAAAACACAAATGAATACTGATTGTCGGAATGATATATCGTTCACCACCAACCCGCACGAGCATCCCATCCGTTATAGCCAGAGTGAGCGGAAGCCTCACAGTGAAAGTACTTCCGGATCCGGGCTCGCTGTCGATCTCAACGCGGCCCTGCAATGCTTCCACGCCTTTTCGGACCACATCCATCCCAACACCGCGACCGGAGACATCCGTTATCTTTTCGGAAGTCGAGAGACCCGGCGCGAATATAAGGTTGTAAACTTCATTGTCGCTTATCGTTTTGTCCGAATCCACGAGCCCTGCGTCGATGGCTTTCTGCAGAATTTTTTCGCGAACTAATCCGCGACCATCATCCTTGATCTCCACCACAACGCTTCCGCCGGATTGAAAAGCCGTGAGCCGCACCGCACCAATCCGGCTTTTTCCGCATTTTTCCCGTTCATCAGGCAACTCAATCCCGTGATCGATTGCATTTCGCGCCATATGAACAAGGACATCATTTAAAATGTCCACCATATGGCGATCTATTTCTGTTTCTGCGTCATCAATATACAATTCAACGCTCTTGCCGCTCTTGCGGGCCAGGTCCCGGACTACCCTCTGTATTTTCTGGAATGTGCCTCGCAATGGAACCATCCTGAGAGACATGCTGAGATCCTGCAATTCTCTGACAATTTTTCCAGCATGCGTCACTTTGCGAAGTAATTCATGTGAATTCGCCTCAATAAGGCGGCGATCTTGAGCAACCATGGATTGCGCAATGACCAGTTCGCCCACCATATCGATCAACCGGTCCAAACGGACGGTGTTTACGCGGATGGATGACTCGAATTCCGTGCTTTGGCGTGCAAAAGATTCTTTTCTTTCCGATGCCTGCGGTTCTTTTTGGTTAGAGCCATCGAAGGTTTGTTCGGGCTGCGTCTGCACCGGTTCGTGAATCGGTGAGCTTTCGGCCGATATTTTCTCCGATACGCCCGCGTTTTCCGGATCGGACAGAACCCTCTTCAAATCTTCATATCCGTCAGGCCTTCTCAGCGGCGCTCCTTTCAAGGCGAATTCTACGGAATCGACAATCTTTTTGAGCATATCGAGCGAGCGCAAAGCTAAATCCGCATAACCTCCAACCAGCCGCACTTCCTTCTTTCGTATCCGGCTCAGCAGGGATTCCGCCAGATGGGCCAGTTCGGAAGCCATTTGCAGTCCAAGGAAGCCCGAAGTTCCTTTGACAGTATGAAAAGCCCGAAACACCGCGTTTACAGATTCAAGATCCTCGGGATTGCTCTCCAAAACAAGTAATGCCGATTCTGAGGTTTCGAGCAGTTCGCGGGACTCTGTTATGAATTCTGTTAGCAGTTCCCGGTCTGCCTCGGCCGGCAGTGATTCCACAACGCTATTTTGCTCTGCTGGCATTGGGACGAAAACGGGAGTGGCTCCTCCGTCAAACAGCGCTGCCGTGATCTTGTCATCCATCAGAATAGCTGCCGATGCAGGCTCAGGGCCATCTTGCTCAAGTTTTTGAAGCTCGGATTCTCGAATATCGGAGGCCACCTGAAGCAGCCTAGATGTTTCGGCCAGGGCCTTTTCCGCTTCCACTGTTCCGCCTTGAATCGCGTTGTCGATCCGCTCCTTAGCTGACATTATTAGCCGGGCAATTTTCGGATCCAGGGTTTTCGAATCTGCTACGGATTCCAGTTCGTGGGAGAAATTCTCAAATCCTTGTGCATCGCCTGCCTCCAATTGAAGAAACAGCGCAATGGCATCGTCGAATTTAGAAACGCAATCCGACGTGGCAGGAGCAGTTTTATTTCCTTTTTTTTGCCGAGCAACCATTATGCCTCTTGGACATTATGAAGCCTGGATTCCAGGCAATTAGCTTTGATCCCGGGAGCCAATAGACAGTCTCCCCGTCATCATATCTTTGAGGAAATCGGCAGGGCGCTCTCGAGGCTTTAGCTGTTTCTATCCCGTTGGTTTCATTTCCTTTTTCTGCTCTTCCAGCCATGTAGCCGCTTGTGCGCAAGCTCGCTCGAAACCCTCTATGGAAACGCCCAATCGCTCGCAGGAGCCTTGGAAATCCATGGGCATATTCAGTCCTTCCGCACCCAATCCAACTCCAAGAGATTTGGCCGCATAATTTGCCAGCATTACCGCATCCAATATCGCTCCATTTCCCCCATGGAACACCTGATGGTGTTGTTCAATTGCGAAAACGATTTCCTGGGGAAAATCCCACTTGCGAGCCATGGCAGCACCCACTTCCGCATGATCGCAGCCAAGAGCTTCGCGTTCAGCCTCAACAAAACTGATCCCCTTCTGTTTGCATATCGATAGCAGCGCCGACAAATCCGCCTTCATGTAGCGCACCATGATAAGTTTTCCTATGTCGTGAAGAAGCGCGGCGATCGAAGCTGTCGGAGGAATGAAGCATTGAGACTCAGCGGTCAGAGCCCTGATCATACTAGCGGCCGCAGCGCTATGGAGATAAAAATCATCTTCTGTCAAGTCATACAGGGGAGCAGCCGTTCGGAAAAGTTTCAAATATCCTTCAAGCGCTATGTTCAGAAGATTCGCTGTTCCAAGCCTTACTACCGCCTCCCGGATCTGTTCCACCGGGTAACGTCCGGCATAGGCTGCACTATTTGCTACCCGAAGCACATTGGCGGCAACAGCGGAGTCATATTCGACTATTTGGGCAATCTCCTTTATGTTCGATTTGCTGTTGCCTACCATGGAAGACAGCCGTCGTGCGGTCATCGGAAGAGGATCAAGCTGCCGGATGCCATCGAGAATCTGATCTGGAATCATATTTGTTATCCTGAAATGAGTGCGTCAAAAGCCATCCCAAACCGAATTAACCTCTTTCCAGCGGTAAAACAATTATAAAGGCCGCTCATCGACGGTCACCTGATTCTATGGAATTACTGACCCTGGCCAAAATCGCCTGTCCAACCTGTGAAAGCGGCAGGACTTGATCCACTCCTCCCAGCACAATAGCTTCCTTCGGCATTCCAAATATCACGCAGCTTTTTTCATCCTGTGCAATTGTGTGCGCCCCATTGTCATGCATCGCCATCAATCCTCTGGCGCCATCTGCCCCCATTCCGGTCAAAAGGACTCCGACCGCATTCTGTCCGGAATTTTTTGCAACGGATTGAAACAAGACATCGACGCTGGGTCGCTGAAAATGCACGCGCGGCCCTTCTTTTACCCTGACCTGGTATCGTGATCCATTTCGAGATAGAACCATATGCTTATCACCGGGAGCAATCAGTGCAACGCCTGGCGTGACATCATCCAGATCCTGCGCCTCGCGCACCTGCATGCGGCAGATCTTGTTCAACCGTTCTGCAAACGCTCCCGTAAACGTCTGCGGCATATGCTGGACAATTATCATACCTGGAGCGTCGGCAGGCATTTCCCGCATCACAGTCTCAATTGCCTGGGGACCGCCGGTTGAGGCCCCGATTGCGACAACTTTGTGGTTTGTTTGAAACAAAAGAGCAGCTGGACCCGGAGCCTGATCAAAAACATGGCGCGCTTTCAGTTTGTCTATGTTCACGGTGGCGGCTGCCCTTAAAGCATGGATCAGGGTGCGTCCCACATCGGGCACGCTGAACTGTGACCCTGGTTTTGGAACAATCTCCAGGGCTCCCAACTGCAAAGCATCCATTGCAGCCTTGCTCCCTTCCAAAGCTACAGAGCTGACCACAACAACCGGCAATGGATGAAATTTCATCAGCCTGGCCAGGAAGGACAAGCCGTCCATGCGCGGCATTTCCAAATCAAGGGTAATGATGTCAGGATGCAGCTGATAAATTTTTTCGCGGGCATCATAAGGGTCAATGGCGCTGCCCACAACTTCAAAATCCGAATATTTCGATATTTCTTCGCAAAGAACCTTGCGAACCAGTGCCGAATCGTCCACAACGAGAACCCTTTTCATAAATGGGAGCCCTCGTTCGCTGAAAGGATTTCCGTGGATCCCTTAATCCGAACCGTCACTTGCCCCGTGCCGATGTCCAGCGACATTGTGCGCGCAAGGTTCCCTCCGAAATCGGAATTATTCAGAAGGATGCCGTTTTTCCACAAAAGGCTTCGGAGCACCGTGACATTCCTCTTTCCGATTTGGAAATAGTCGTCATGCTCCAATCCGTTGGCACACGCTCCTCCCGCCGCGAATACCAGAAGGCGATTTCTTTGGGCTCCCGCCTTATAGCTTGCCAGGAAGAGGTTCTTCACGCCGGTGTCGACGAACATGGATGGATTGCTGAACGCCTTGACAAGATCAATAGAAGAAGAGGGCAGCATTACGTGGACCATTCCACCCACGTGAGCTATAGGGTCAAACACTATAATACCGAGACAACTGCCCAAAGCAAACGTTATGATCTCATCCTCGCGGGTGGATGAGATTTTCATATCGGCTACTCCTACTAGATGTCTCACGGATCGACTCTGGTTTAAGTGACTGCCATTTTGCTCTCTGCCTGTTCGAAAGCCCTCATTGCAGAGTCCAGCGATGATTCCGTTGGGATACTTGCTGTTTCGGCGAATTGTTTCAGCTCATCCTGGGCTTCCTGGGAATCCGCAACGATCCTTAAATTCAAAGAAAGATGAAGAATATGCTCAATCAGGCTTACGAACCTGCGTTTCACCCCAGGATCGGAAAGGAACCCATTCCCCACTTTGATAATCAGCTCGCTCAATCCCTCTTCAGCCATGTCGTTGATCTCCTGCACAATTTCTAACTTTAATGCGCCCGCAACCGCTTTAAATTTCGGACTCCTCTCGGGCGGGCATTCAAGAATCCGAACTTTCCCTCTGGCATGCAGGTATCCTTGATTTGGCGCTTCTTCCTTTTTCTGCTGAGACATAACACAATCGATGCTGTTGACGGCATCTTCCCGGCGGAATGGTTTGTATAAAAAAGAATTGATCCCCACTCCCATAGCCCGGTCGATATCCTCTTGTGCTGTTCGCAGAGTCATGGCAACAACCTTGCTGACATTGGGCTCCTTTTTCCCGTTTCGAAGATAGGCCTCCAGAACCTTGAATCCATTGACTTCCGGCATGCTCAAGTCCAGAACGAGGTAATCAAATTTCTTCAGAACGACGGCATTAAGGGCAGCGTGGCCTGAATCGGCGGAGATGATATTGAATTGACTTCCCAAATATTCCTTCAGCATTTCCAGAATGTTGGACTTGTCGTCGGCGGCCAATATGGTCGGGTTTTCAGCATTCGTAATGAACTCCTGAATCCCGCCGATATTTTTCTCCGGCGGCCCTCCTTTACCATCGTAGAGGTCAAGAATTGGATTCAGTTTTTCCAGTAGCACCTCGCGGCTAAAAGGCTTGGCGATGTAGTCCCTCAAACCAAGCTTCAACAGCTTTATAACTGTTTCTTTTACCGTCTCCGTCGTCAACATTATGACCGGAATGGATTTCAGAGCAGGGTCCGTTTTAAGTTCAATGAGAGTATGATAGCCATCCATCACAGGCATGTTGTAATCAAGAAGTATTAAATCCGGTGCATTCTGCCGTGCGATCGAGAGACACTGCTCGCCATTTTCGGCCTCGATCATTTGCACTCCGAACGGAGTCAAGTGTTTGCCGATAATCATCCTTAAGGTCTTGCTGTCATCGACAGTCAGCACTTTCTTGCTCATAAATCCTTCCCTTTAGTATTCTCGCAGACTTCCAGCATTAATTCCTCTATCGCTGTTTTCTTCTTGTACTTTAATCTGAGTTGTTGCCGGGCTCAAAAGGGTTAACATAATTCTTCTTGTCAAATTTGTTGCATTTATACATAAGCATTTTGCCGTCAGAGCAACTAATCTCTACTACATTCATGTTCCAGAATTATCCTAATGTTGCAGCAATTGGAGTCCGATTTTAATTTCGTAACATCACTGCATTTGCATCACAATGTTTTCAGGGCGGATCGGAGATAATGCATGGCTTTCAACGTCCTTGTGATTGATGACAGCTGGGTGATGCGCTCCATGATTATCCGTGTTCTACACCTCAGTGGATTGCCCCTGGGACAAGTGTTTGAAGCTGCCAATGGCCGCGAAGGTCTCCAGATCCTGGATGAAAATTGGGTCGACCTGGCACTCGTCGATATCAATATGCCTGTCATGAACGGCGAGGAGATGATAGAGGAAGTGAGAAAAACCAAGGCTACTGCCGACCTTCCGATTATTGTCGTTTCGACCGAAAGCAATATGGACAGAGTGGAGAGCATTCGACAGAAAAATGTGCAGTTTGTTCACAAGCCTTTTACGCCGGAAATTCTACGAAAGACCGTTTTGCAGGTGACGGGAGTGTCCGATGGACAATTCAGCGGAGAAAATTCTCTACAGAAAAACGGCCCTGATTTTTGAAGAGTTGGGATTTCTATTGCCCAAATCCAACAGGGGCTTTGAATCGCAGATT
>JAHFUH010000292.1 GCA_023265215.1 Acidobacteriota bacterium | reverse complement strand
AACGTAAACGAATCACCGTTTTGGACAACATCGATACGATGCGTTTGAGAAGCTCGCCGCGACATTTCTTTGGTCGACGTCGACGTTGACGTGGACGTGATCGTGGACGTGGACGGCTTTCAGTTCCTTGAACAATAAAAATCCGAATACGTCCACGGCCACGTGCACGTGCACGTAAACGTCAACGTAAATGAACCATCATTTTAGACAACATTGACACGATGCGTTCGAGAAGCTCGCCGCCTTTTTCAAGAGTGTCAGGATTTGCCAGGTTTAGGATAACGCAGGCATCCATAATTGCTCCGCACTCCATGGCCGACCCTCTGGCAATTCCCAAATATCTTGATCTATCAGCTTCAGTAGGTTTCCCCACGCCCTCAGCAATATTTTGGGGAATCGACATTGCCGCCCGTTTGAGCTCATCGCCCAAGAAAGCATATCCTCGAGGTAGTTTGCTTAAAATTACAGCTACCAAGGCAAGAAACTGAATAGCACATTGATATACATCCAATTTCTGATAACTGAGCATTCATTACCCTCCTTGTGATACTCAATTTCACGGGGGGTAATTGAGCAATCTTTTTTTGGTGGACGTTGGCGTTGACGTGCACGTGATCGTAGACGTGGCCGGCTTTCAGTTACTTGAACAAAAAAAGGCCGAATACGTCTACGGCCACGTGCACGTCCATGGCCACGTAACAGCGACTTATTGCTGACTTTAAAATCTAATACTGACCACGACTGCTATTAAACTGACTACTTCAATAATTTTATTTTTAGCCAGCTTTGGTGTATACTCCCTCCTCGGTTATGGTTGGATCATATTGAAATTGAAATATCTTGCCATATTACCGTACCCGATATGGTATTTTTTGTAGGTAAATCAAGCGGAGTAGCTAATGGTTACCAATAGTGACAGTTCACTGCTGTCTGAAGTCTATCAAATCAGCGGCGAAAAAATTCAGAACTGTTTTCAATGCCAGAAATGCTCGGCGGGATGCCCCGTCAATTTTGCCATGGATATCCTGCCGAACCAGGTGTTCCGTCATATCCAATATGGCCATAAAGACAAGATATTGGCTTCCAAAACAATATGGCTCTGTGCCTCCTGCCACACCTGCAGTGTCCGGTGCCCCAATAGCATTGATATCGCTAAGGTTATGGATACCCTGAGAAGCATATCAAATCGATCCCATACTGCCCCCGGAGAAAAAAATATCTCGCTGTTTCATCGGTTCTTTTTGGGGCTCACAAAATACACAGGCCGAACATGGGAACCCGGGATGGGACTCTATGTGATGCAGACCGGAGGTTTGGGCGGGATGATGGGATGGACACTGAAAATGTTTCTGAAAGGGAAAATCAGCATTTTCCCGTCGTTTAAGGGTGGCAGGCAATTCAGAAAACTCTTCAGCGAGTCTGGGAAAGGGGGCGCCAAATGAAAGAACTCTCCTATTTCCCCGGATGCTCGCTTCACGGAACCTCCAGAGAGTTTGACGAATCGATCCGAGGAGTCCTGAGCCTCCTTAATATTAAGATTCATGAATTGGAAGACTGGACATGCTGCGGCGCTACTTCCGCTCACTGCCTGGACGAAAAGCTGGCGGCTGAAATGCCGGCCCGAAATCTCGCAATCGCTGAAAAAAGCAAACGCGACCTGCTGGTTCCCTGCGCAAGCTGTTACAGCCGGTTCAAAGCATCCGAACTCGAAGTAAAAGAGCATGGCCAGAAGGTCAGCTTCCCCTACAAAGGGGAGGTGCCCATTCGATTTGCCCTGGATTATCTTTGCGAACCGGCAGTCATGCAGGAAGTAAAGCAAAAGCAGGTCAAGCCGTTGTCGGGCCTCAAAGCGGTCTGCTATTACGGCTGCCTCCCGGTCCGTCCTCCAAAGCTCACAGGGATAAAAGATTACGAAAATCCACAGCACATGGAACGGCTGATCAAGCAGCTCGGCGTTGAGCCGATTCAATGGTCCTATAAAACCGACTGTTGCGGCGCCAGCCTGATGGTTACGCGCATGGATATCTTCAAGCAACTCATCGGTAAACTCCTGACCAAGGCGAAAGAAACCGGAGCGGACTGCGTCGTTGTCGCCTGTTCGATGTGCCAGATGAATCTGGACACTCGCCAGGAAGATGTGGAAAAGGAACTCAGCAAGAAATTCGATTTGCCCATTTTGTATTACACGGAATTGATGGGACTGGCCATGGGCCACCAGGATGCCGGCAAGTGGTTCAAGCGGCATTTCAAGGATCCCATCGGAATGTTGAGCGCAAAAGGTTTGATGTGATTTGAAGAAGCCAGGAGCCGGAAGCCAGGAGCCGGAATAAAACTGCGGGATTGCAGTTATTCCGGCTTCCGGCTTCTGGCTTCCGGCTTCGGTTGTTTCGGAGGAGAAGATGGCTGACAAGGTTGGGGCCGTAATGGTTGTGGGCGGCGGGATTGCCGGTATTCAGGCATCCATTGACTTGGCGGAATCCGGTTATTACGTCTACATGGTGGAAACTTCACCCGCCATCGGCGGAGTGATGGCTCAGCTTGATAAAACCTTCCCCACCAATGACTGCTCCATGTGCGTAATATCTCCAAAGCTGGTGGAAGCAGGTTGCAATCTGAACATTAATATACTGACTGCCACTGACATAGAGGGCATTTCCGGCGAGCCGGGAAATTTTTCCGTTCGTGTTCGCAAACGCGCCCGTTTCGTGGATCTCGATAAATGCACCGCTTGCGGCGATTGCGCAACCGCCTGCCCTATCGCCCGCCCCAATGAATTCAATGCCCTGCTGAATACTCGCAAGGCCATCTACAAAAGGTATCCCCAGGCGATTCCGAACGCGTACGCCATCGAAAAGCGCGGCGAAGCTCCATGCCGCAACGCATGCCCGATCGAGCAGCGGGCCATGGGCTATGTTGCGCTCGTTCGCGAAAGCAGATTTGCCGAAGCTTACCGCACCATAAAAGAGGACAACCCGTTCCCATCCGTTTGCGGACGCGTCTGCAATCATAAATGCGAGGAAGCCTGCACCCGCGGCGAAAACGGCCACGAAGCCGTCAACATCATGCACATAAAGCGCTTCGTGACCGACTGGGCATTCGCACATCCCGAAGAGGTTCAGAAAGCCTACGCGGCCGGGCTCCAAAAGTCACCGGACTCGACAGGACTAGGCAAGAAGATCGCCATCATCGGCTCCGGCCCGGCTGGTTTGACAGCAGCCAATGATCTGATTGCAAAGAATTTCGCCGTCACAGTATTTGAATCGTTGCCCGCAGCGGGCGGCATGATGCGCGTGGGCATTCCCGAGTATCGCCTCCCCTATAACCATGTCCAAAAGGAAGTCGATGAAATAGTCGCCAAAGGAGTGGAGCTAAAACTCAACAGCCGCGTCGATGATGCTGCCGGATTGCTGGGCGAGTACCAGGCGGTGTTTGTTGCCACCGGCGCTCACGTCGGCCTCAAAACCGGAATCGCCGGAAACGATCTGCCGGATGTCCATGTCGCAACGGATTTCCTGCGTGCCGTAAGTCTCCGGGACTCGTCCACCACAAAACCGCCCATCGTCAAGGACAAGCGCGTCGTGGTCTTAGGTGGCGGCAATGTTGCCGTGGATGCGGCCATGTCCTCGGTAAGGCTTGGCGCAAGCTGGGTGGGGATGACATGCCTCGAAGGCGAAGGAAAGATGCTCGCCCACGACTGGGAAGTCCGCGATTGTCGCGATGAGGGAATCGACGTGATGCCCGGCAGAAATTTCCTGGAAATCACGAACAAAGACGGCAAGGTTACGGGCGTGCGGACGGTCAATGTTAATTTCCGCGGCTTTGTCGACGGCAAAATCGACATGGACGTAACTCCCGGGACCGAGACCGTCATTCCTTGCGATATCGTCATCTATGCCATCAGCCAGAAGCCGGACATTGCACTTTTGAAAGACAAGGTCGGAACAGCACGCGGCAGGGTGGCGGTGGATAAAAACACGCTCGCAACCAACGTCCCCGGAATTTTCGCCGGCGGCGATGCGGTCACAGGCACCACATGGGTCGTCGAAGCCATCGATGCCGGCCACAAAGCAGCCCTGGCAATTACCGCCTATCTGAAAGACGAAACCTCAAAGGCATGGCCTCCTGTAGTGACGACAGTTGAAAGATTGCCTGAGGCAACAATTGCTCCCGAACAGAAGGATCAACTGATTGAAATCTCATCGCAGGCTTCGCGCTTCGAGCCCGACAAGCGCAATGCCACGGAGCGCAAGCACGATTTCAACGAAGTGGAAGGCGCGCTCAGCGAAGAGGACGTGATCGAAGCCGCCAAGCGCTGCCTCGAATGCGGCGTCTGCTCCGAATGCAACCAGTGCGTCTATGCCTGCCGCGCCGGCGCCGTCAATCACGATGACCGCGATGAGGTCGTAGACATCAAAGTGGGCGCCGTCGTTCTTACCCCGGGATTTAAAACGGTGGACGGCAATGTCCGGCCCGAGCTGGGTTACGGGCAATATGCCAACGTGATAACCAGCCTTGAATTTGAGCGCATCCTGAGCGCCAGCGGACCATTTGCAGGCACCGTTCAGCGCATTTCCGACGGTAAGCATCCGAAAAAGATCGCCTTCATTCAGTGTGTGGGAAGCCGCGACACCTCCTGCGGCAACGATTACTGCTCTTCCGTCTGCTGCATGTATGCGACCAAGGAAGCCATCATTGCCCGAGAGCATGACAACAACATTGAGCCCACGATCTTTTACATGGATATCCGGGCTTTTGGCAAAAACTTCGAAACCTATTACGAACGCGCCAAAACAGAATCCGGCGTCCGGTACGTCAAGTGCGCAGTTTCAAAAGTGCGCGAAGAATACAACACCAAGAACCTGCTGATCACTTATGTCGATGAAGCCGGCAAGATCGTCGAAGAAGAATTCGAAATGGTGATCCTCTCTGTCGGTCTTGAGCCGGCCAAGCATACGATTGCGATGGCAAAGCGGCTCGGCGTCGAAGTAGACAAATACGGATTCGCCGCTACCAAAACCTTTAAGCCTCATTCGACGTCGAAAGACGGCATCTATGTCTGCGGTGCGTATCAAGGCCCCAAAGACATTCCCGAGACTGTAGCGCAAGCCAGCGGAGCGGCAGCCGATGCCATGGCGCCTCTCTCTGGTGCGCGCGGAACGATGATCGTCAAGAAAGAATATCCGCCGGAAGTTGATGTCAAGGACCAGGAACCCCGGATCGGCGTGTTCGTCTGCAATTGCGGCATCAATATCGGCGGCGTCGTTAACGTTCCAAAAGTAAGGGATTACGCAAAAACGCTCAAGAACGTCGCACACGTCGAAGACAACCTCTATACCTGCTCGCAGGACACGCAGGCAAAGATCCGCGACGCAATCAAGGAACACAATCTGAATCGAGTCATCGTGGCCTCCTGCTCTCCCAGAACGCATGAACCGTTGTTCCGTGAAACCGTGCGGCAGGCTGGATTGAACAAGTACCTGTTCGAAATGGCGAACATCCGCGACCAGTGTTCGTGGGTTCACATGAAGCAGAAGACTGAAGCGACGGAGAAGGCGGAAGATCTCGTCCGTATGGCCGTCGCCAATGCGCGCATGATCCAGCCACTCGGGGAACACGCGCTGACAGTTATTCACAAAGCGATCGTTGTTGGAGGCGGCATCGCGGGCATGACGTCCGCTTTGAATATTGCAGACCAGGGTTATGAAGTCTACCTGCTTGAGAAAGAAGACAGGCTTGGCGGCAACCTCTGGAACCTGCACTACACTCTTGATGGACAAGACGTCCACGCCTTGCTCGAAAGCACCATCAGACGGGTCAAAAATCACCCGATGATCCACGTCCTGTTCAGCGCCAGTGTAATGGATTCGAGCGGATCCAAGGGCAACTTCACGACCGGAGTAAAGTCCGGGCCGAGCGGCGAGTATCAGAAAATCCAGCACGGCGTTATCATCATAGCCACGGGGGCGCAGGAAGCGAAGCCGACGGAATTCCTCTACGGAGAAGATCCTCGGATCGTCACCCAGCTCGAACTGGAAAACAAGATTGTCAACAAGTCCGCCGATGTCGCGAAGGCGAAAAAAGTCGTCATGATCCAGTGCGTTGGTTCCAGAAATGAGGAACGGCCAAACTGCAGCAGAACCTGCTGCGCCACGGCTGTCAAGAACGCGCTGAAACTTAAAGAACTGAACCCTGAAACAGAGATTACGGTTCTGTACAGAGATGTGAGGACTTACGGGCTGGCGGAACCTTATTACGCCAAAGCGCGCGAAAAGGGGGTCCTCTTCGTCCGCTATGAACCCGAAGAAAAACCTGAAGTCAGGAAGGACGGACAGAAGATTACGGTATCTTTCCTGGATAAGATTATCCGGGAGCGCATGGAAGTGACGCCGGATCTCGTGGTCCTGTCGTCCGCAACACATGCAAGAAACAATGAGGATATCGCGTCGGTACTGAAACTGCCGCGCACTCTTGAAGGCTTCTTCCTGGAAGCCCACATGAAGCTGCGTCCGGTTGATTTCCCATCGGACGGCATGTATCTTGCCGGCGGCGCACACGGGCCCAAGCTGATAACCGAAACAATTTCTCAGGCAAGCGCCGCAGCCTCTCGCGCCTGCACCATCCTTTCGAAAGAGAAGATGATGGTCGGCGGAGTTGTAGCGGTTGTAGACGCCGAACGCTGCGCAGCCTGCTTGACTTGCGTCCGGGTATGCCCCTATGAAGTGCCCACTATTAATATCGAAGGGGCTGCTGAAATTGATGTGGCAAAATGCAAGGGGTGCGGCAGCTGCTCGGCGGAATGTCCGGCCATGGCAATCGAGCTCATGCACTTCAAGGAGGCTCAACTCTGGGCAAAAGCCAAAGCCTTGACCAGTGAAGACGTAGCGTAATTTTTTCACCGCAGAGGCGCAGAGAACGCAGAGAATCAATATATATTTTTCTCTGCGTTCTCTGCG
>JAHFUH010000291.1 GCA_023265215.1 Acidobacteriota bacterium | reverse complement strand
GCAGACATGCCGGAAAGCCGGGCTCGCGGAGTCCGGCTGGCGCGATGAACACAGCATAATTCATATATTTGAAGCAGAGGTTTTTAGCGAGCAGGCTGTTTCAGAAGCAGAAGTGTAGACGCGGGTTCCCGCCGCATGTCAGGTTCCAAAGTCAAATCGAATGCGCCGAGACGCCGCGTCTGCCCCGCCATCGTAGCCTCACCATTTAATTCATGATATATATAGAGATATGAAGCTTCGGGGTCTGAGTTTTCTGCGCATCGGCAGAATTGAAATCATTCTGGATTATTCGTGGTTCATCTTTTTCTTCCTTTTGATGTATACGATGGCAGAGGGCCATTTCCCACAGATACATCAGAATCTCACAAGGTTGCAATATTGGATAATCGGAACGGTCATAGCATTACTCTTCTTTTTGTCGGTTTTGGCCCATGAACTGGCTCATTGCTATGTAGCAATCAAACAGGGAGTCAGGGTGAAAAGCGTCAGGCTTCTTTTTTTTGGCGGATTGTCGGAAGAATCAACAGAGCCCAAGACGGGACGGCAAGAGTTTTTGATTGCGCTTGCAGGGCCTGCGATGAGCATGGCTCTAGGCGCCGTCTTCTTTTCACTGTCGGTGTATTCGGTGCAAACCGGCAGCAGGCCCTACCTCGCCGGAGTTGCGGAATGGCTGGGTTTTTTTAATATTGCCGTGGCGGCCACCAACTTCATCCCGGGATTCCCGCTCGACGGTGGGCGCATCCTGAAAGCCATCCTTTGGGATCGTTGGAACGATTCCAATCGGGCGACGAAAGTTATCAGTCAGATGGGGAATGGATTTGCGTTCTTCCTGATTGTTTTCGGCGTCCTTCAATTCATTGCAACCCGGAGCGTGATATCGGGGCTCTGGATTGTTTTCATTGGACTGTTCATGAAGCAGTCCGCCCTGGGCAGCTATCAAGCCGTGATGCTGCAGCGTGCCTTGTCTGGAGTGAAGGTGCGGCAAGTCATGACTGAGAACGTTGTGAGTGTGGACTGGCTTCTTTCAGTGGATGAACTGATGCGCGAATACATTGACAAGTATCAATTTACAGATTTTCCCGTTTTTAACCGTGATGATTTCGTCGGCATGGTCTCTCTGGAGGGAGTGAACACAGTTCCCAAAGACCTTTGGGCTTTCAAGCAGGCCAGGGATATTATGATTCCTGTGGAATTCATTCACTGTTTAAAACCGACGGAGGATGCAACAGAGGCGTGGGCCAAAATGGCATCCAATGATACCGGTCGCATGCCCGTAATCGAGAATGACAGGCTCGTTGGCATGGTCACCCGTCGCGACATAATGAATCTTCTCAAAATAAAACCCAACCTGGATGCGGCATAATTCCAATTTTTGCGGAGGATCCGTTTCGAAGAATTTTCACTTCCCGGTTTGAGGATCAAACAGGTTTTCGATCCTAAGCGATTCAGGGTAGGGTTTAATTATGGAGGGGCTATGATCCGCTCGATATTGTTAGCCTTGGCTGATATCCCAGGCAATTTGAGTGCTCGGAATTATGCATTTTGGCTTGCGAAAAAAAAGGGGAGTCAGATCCACGCAGTTGCCC
This sequence comes from Acidobacteriota bacterium, assembly GCA_023265215.1. GTDB lineage: Bacteria > Acidobacteriota > UBA6911 > UBA6911 > UBA6911 > UBA6911. The sequence continues at coordinate 5,377 of JAHFUH010000291.1, read as the reverse complement.
TGATCGATATCGCTGCTTTTGAGGTTCCCGTGCTCGGCACGCCCGACGGATTCATGCCGTCCGTTGTAGCGCCCCCTCTTAAAGAAAGCCGGATCCTGATGAACGAATTGACCGGAGCGGCAAGGGATCGCCTGGATCATTTTGCCGACCAGTGTGCTTCCAGGGGCATTCCTTTCTCAACTGAAATCAAAACCGGAATACCAGGGGAAGTCATCGGCCGGATGGCGATTGCGCATGATATTGTGGTGGTTTCACGGACCGGTTACAATCGGATTGAGACTGCACAAGAAACAGTGGATTCACTCGTGGCCCCCGTAATCCGGCATTCGGTCCGCCCGGTTCTCGTTGCCGGAATCGAATTCCGGGAAGAGAGTGATATCCAGAAAGTGCTGGTGGCCTATGATGGAAGTTCTCATTCTGCGCGCGCACTTGTTTCTGCTGCCGAAATCGCCGCGCGGCCTGGAGTGGATTGCATTTTAGTCACGGTCGCTCAATCAGAGGAGTTGGGAAGGGAATTGATTATGACGTCTGAGTCTTTTCTCTTACACCATGGCATTACGCCCACTGCCAGGGTTGTGACGGGCTCCAAGCCTTCCGATGTGATTTGTGAAATGGTGGCGTCCGGGAAAGCAGATCTTGTGATTATGGGCGCTTACGGGCATAGCCCCATTCGCGAGGTGTTATTCGGCAGTACGACGGAGCGTGTTTTGTCACACTGCGCGGCAAATGTGATTCTGCAATCCTGATCCGGTATTGTTTTTTCGATAGAGACTGAGTGAGAAAGTCCAACAAAGGTCGCATTTCAACGGGAACCGCCGCGCCCCATGCTTCAACGATGTGCCGCCTATTTTCATTCTCCACCGTAACCTTGTAGCTGAAACGATCGGAGTCGGGATCCTGCGTCCTCAGTGTAGAGGGCAAATCAAAGAATCGGGACTGTCGCAACAGTTCCCTTGATTGGTGAGCTTAGGGCATGCGCAAGAATTACTAGGCATTTTGCTGCCGGCCCCCAGGCCCGCTGGCTAGACGCGAGCGACGAGAACTGGGTCCGAAGGCTCAGCCATGCTGGGCTGTATGTAAGGAGTGAGCAACAACGCCAGCGGGCCTGCGGGCCGCAGCCCGAAGTGGCGCGACGGCGGGCGGGCATCTGCTTCGTTGATCCTCGACGATGACACCGCATCGCCTGCGTCGCGTCGCCTTGCATCTGTCCGCCCGGCACTCGCGCCATAATGCCAAGTAATTCTTGCGCATGCCCTAAGGCCGAAGGAATGGAGGAACAATCCGGAAATCCCTTCCACTTTCCTTCCGGCAAAGCTACCGGTGCGCTCAAAGAGTATCCGCATTGATAAATCTTACACTCGTTGAATATTTTTTGAAATAAAACCGCTCTTCGCGAAACATCAGGGCAACAAATCCCGGCGGCGGCCCCAAAATCCACTAACGCCCGATTTTTTCAACAACACGCCGCCGGGCAGCAGTCTGCAGTCCCCAGCCTTCAGTCCGCAGTTGATAGTCTGCAGTCATGTCCACAATTAATCCGCATCAATGGTTCCCCAATGAAGACTGCAGACTGCCGGTTTAAACTCCAAACTGGCAACACTATCGCCTACCCCTTGCGCGTCTCAATCGAGTCATCGGACCAGGGCCATAACCGTATCTCGCCAGCTCTTTGGCCAATTTTTTTCTTCCCCGGTGGATTCGGTTTATTACATTCTGACGCCGTTCTGTATTCATTTGAGACACGATTTCCCGAGAGTCGAGTCCGGAAACCAGGAGTTCCATTACTTCTCGCTGGGAAGGAGGCATTTCCGCCACCTTCTCGTTGACAAGTGCCCGGAGTTCCTTGCCGGATGCGCTCGCTTCAGGAGAAAATGAAAAGGACTGTTGCCTCGGAAGGCCGGTTTCGATCTTACTCAGAGAAACGTGCCTGTTGGGTTTTCGATAGTAATTGCCGAGTTTGTTTCTCAGAATTCCCAACGACCACACCAGCAGACCTTTTTCCAGTTCGTTCCCAGGCGGTTTTGAAACGATGGTAAGAAGCGTGTCCTGTACCAGGTCTTCCACATCATCAGAATTCCAAATTCGCAATACTGTCATTTTCCTCAGCACTGTGCGGATTGTCCTTATGTCATCATCCGCCCAGGCCAAGCGTCCCGGCTTTTCAAAATTTTTCAGAGGAGAGTGTTCGGCTATAAAAGAAGATTCATATCCCTGAGGGATGTAAGAGGAATCGCACGCCATTGGGCCTCCAATTCAAATGTGAACAGACCCGACCTGCACAGGAGTGCAACGAGTAAATAGGTCAGGTGGATTTGAATTCGAGGTATTACTGGGGCAGTGAAAAGCTAATTCTTGCGTTCGCTTCTGTCAAGCGGTTTTTCTAAAATACCAGGACAGGCTCCTATCGTTTCTTGTTTTCGTTCAGCTCATCCGGGGAGTAGTATCCGGGCCGCGAAGATACCTGTGCTCCCGGGGCGTCCACTTTCACTTCGATGTGCCGGTACGATCCATCCTTCAAAGCGTTGGTGGAAATGTAGCCGATTGTGTACTGGTTTCGCAATTCCTCATCCACTTGAGCATACACGTTGTCCAATTGGCCGAAGCTATTTGGATAGAGGACGCGTCCGCCCGTTTCATAGGCAAGCCGGCGCAAGGCAAGATCTGCTTGCACAAAAACTTCCTGGGGAACGGCGGAGTAGATGCCTTGCAAAGATCTATCGGATGTGATCATCTGCCGCACCGCTTCAGTTTTGCTCACGACATAAATGGCAGCCTCGGAGCGAATTCCAGCCTGCAGCGCCTCCTCATAGCTTACGGAGCTATCGTTATCCAAGCCGTCGCTCATGATAATCATCGCCTTCTTCTCTCTTATTCCCTTGAATACATCGTTGGATGCCACCCAGACGGCGTCCCACAGCTTCGTGTTGTCTTTGCAATAAATGGAAGTCAGGACAGGATCGAGGCGGTCCATTCTTCTTCCCCAATCGATTTTCAGCCGGATTTCGGTGTTGAAGCTAACAAGAGCGAATGCATCCTCCGGTGCCAGATTCTCCAGGAATTTTTTTGTGGAATATTTAATAGTGCCCCATTCCGTGCGAACGCTGCCGCTGTTGTCGAGAATAATGGCGATGCGGGTTGGCACCTTTTCCTGGGCAAAAAAGGAGCATTCCTGAAGCTGTCCGTCTTCATAAATATGGAAGGCGCTTTCCGGCAGTCCCTTGACGAAGCCTCCTTCAAACTTGCGCACCGTAACGGGGACGGTAACCATGTTGACTTCGACGCCGATTTTGAATCCGCTCTGATCGGAAGGCTGTTGTTGCTGTTGAGCGCAGAGGAGAACGGTCGATAAAGCCAGAAGGAATATTGCAATTACTAATTTGTTATTTCCTGTCATTTATTCTCCAGCGCGGCGGGAAGCTTTTCGTAGATTCCGCCGAATCCGCCGTTAGACAAAATCATAATCAGATCGCCCGGACGCGCTTCTTCGGAAACCTTCTGGATTATACCCTCCACATCCGCTAGATTCCAGGCAGCGCGGCCCATGCGTCTCAGATCATCCACCAGCCGGTCTTCATCCAGCCGCTCGTTTTCCGGAATCCTCTCCGGCTTGTAGAGAGCAGGCAGTGCGATGCAATCAGCAAGGCTGAGCGCCTCTGCTATTTCGATCTGAAAAATGCTGCGACGGCTGGTAGCGGACCGAGGCTCATATATCGCCCAGATTCGGTCGGGATGAAAAGCGGACCGAACCGCTTGCAGAACTTCCCGCACGGCTGTGGGGTGGTGGGCGAAATCCTCATATATTTGAATCCCGTTAACGTTGGCTCTCAACTGAAGTCTGCGCCGTACCCCGGAAAATGACTCCAGTCCTTCCCGAATGGAATCGCTGGAAATCCCAAGGTAGTTTAAGATGGCGACCGCCGCCAGGGCGTTCCGGATATTGAAATTGCCGAGAACTCCTAAACTCAGGCGCTGAAATGGCAATTTGCCGCGAACGACCTCAAAACTGAGGCGTCCTTGATGCATCTCTATGCCGCGTGCGCTCCAATCGCTGTCGACATCCAATCCAAAAGTCTCTTTGGGGCAGAAACAGTTCCGGCTTACTTCCAGAGCTGCCGGGCTGTCTGCTCCGACAACCAGGAAACCTTGTTGGGGTATGAGATTGACGAAACGGCGGAACTGAAGTTTGATCGCCTCAAGATCCGGATAAATATCGGCATGGTCGAATTCCACGTTGCCGATTACTGCAGCATACGGAAGATAGTGAAGAAATTTAGGTCCTTTATCGAAAAAAGCCGAATCGTATTCATCGCCTTCTACGACAAAATGCCTGCCGCCTTCCGCTCCGAAGCTGGATTGGAAGTTTTCTGCAATTCCCCCGATCAGGAAATTGGGATGAAGCCCGGCTGAGTGAAGTGCCCAGGAAATCATCGACGTCGTGGTTGTTTTCCCGTGAGTGCCGGTGACGACGATTGGAATTTTGTCCTTGAGGAAAAAGTGCTTGAGAGCTTCGGGAAAAGAGCAAAAGGACAATCGTTCGTTCAAAAGAAGCTCTATTTCGGGATTTCCCCGCGACAGAGCGTTTCCCACGATGACCAGGTCCGGCTTATCCTTCAAGTTATCTACATCATATCCCTGGACCGCCTTGATATTCCTTTGCTTCAGAAAATCGCTCATCGGAGGGTAAACTCCCTCGTCTGAGCCGGATACAATGTAGCCGCTCTCTTGAAGCATTGCGGCGAGTGAAGCCATCGCCGTACCGCATATTCCAATCAAATGGATCCGTCGAATCTCGGTTGTCAGCATACTGAAGAATTTATCAGAATCTCCGCTCAAGCTACAGAAATAAGGCAAAATGTCTTACGTGATGCTGTTTAACTCGCCCGGGTATTTAAGATTTTGGAACTATCGGGTGGTACAGACAGATTATAATTTTCTGAGAGCATTGAGTGAACTCAAGAAAAGCCCCTACCGGCCCGTGGTTAAAGTCGCGGCCCAAATCAATAATGATGCGCGTGCTGGAGCTCCCCCAAAAACAACTCCGGATTGGCGAGGCCTTGGCGACCATCAAATCCCATGATCAAAACCTTGCAGACCATGGTCAGCGCGACCGACACTGTTTACTTTGCAGCTGTGGCCGTGGTCTCCGACGCCGGGACCATGGTGTTCTTCACGCATACCAGGGTCCCGATTCCAGAGACCGGAGTCTTATCGAACGAGAAGATCTTCCCGGCCGCGGAGACCATTTTCCCGGCCAATCAGAAGATGGTTTCAGGCTTTGCAACCATGGCCCTCGTCTTCCATACCAAGGTCTCCGCGGCCGGGACCATGGTCTGGATCTCTCCGATCATGGTCGAAGACCTTCCGACCATGTTTTCAG
>JAHFUH010000290.1 GCA_023265215.1 Acidobacteriota bacterium | reverse complement strand
TGAAGGAGGGCAAGCGGTATCTTACAATTGCGGTGGGTTGCACGGGAGGGCGGCATCGCTCGGTTTTTATCGTGGAAGAACTCGCCGCGCTTTTAAAGCGAAAAAAACGGGCCATTTATATCCGTCATCGTGACGTGAACTTATAATAAAGCGTTTCCCGTTCAGAGTTGGAGATAACGGGAAACTGGGAACGGAGAAAGATGATCGGCGCTCTTGTGGTAACTCATGGACATCTTGGCCAGGAGCTTGTAGCGGCAGCGGAGATGATTGTCGGTGAGATTTCTCATATACGCGCCGTATCCATCGGTTGGCACGATGATGTGAACGACGCTCGAAAAGATATCGAGCAGCATATTGCTGAAGTGGAAAGCGGCAAAGGGGTGCTGATCCTGACCGATATGTTCGGCGGCACTCCATCGAATATAGCCCTTTCTTTCCACGAACCGGGGAAACTGGATGTAGTGACAGGCGTCAACCTGCCAATGATTATTAAAATAGCAAGCCAGAAAGAAGGAGACACTTTGGAATCGCTTGCCCGTACTGTTCGCGACCAGGGGCGCTCGAGTATTTCTATGGCTAGTGACTTTCTTGCTCCATGATCCGACAGTCAGTTCTGGTGTCCAATAATCTAGGTCTTCATGCTCGCGCTGCAGCAAAGCTGGTTCGGCTTGCTTCTCGTTTCTCGAGCGAAATCCACCTGTCGCGCGAAGATGCAAACCAACAGATCGATTCCAAGAGCATTCTCGGGATCCTGATGCTTGCGGCAGCAAAAGGAACTCGCTTGGTGGTTTCCATTGAAGGGCAGGATGAATCGGAAGCTGGAAAGGCGATCCTCCAGCTGTTTGAATCCAAATTTGAAGAGGAATCTTGATGGCCTCGAAGCCTGAAATAATTTTCCAAGGAAGCGGTGTTTCCCCCGGCGTGGTTCTGGGCCAGGCGCTCAAACTTGACAGCCATAACAGAGCCATCCTGAGAATTCATGTCGATGATGCGGAGGCGGAGGCTCGCCGGTTCCTGCGCGCAATCGAGGCATCCAAGGAACAACTGGAGGCGCTGAAGTCACGCCTTGAAGAAAAAGTGGGGAGCGAGCACAGCATCATTCTGGATGCACATCTCTTGATGCTTGAAGACCGGACCTTGAATGAGGAGATTCTCACGAACATCCGGGAAGGGCACGCCAATGCGGAGTGGGTGCTTACGCAAACAACCGAGCGGCTGGTTCGTGCCTACGAATCGCTGGATGACGAGTACTTCCGCGAACGGCACAGCGATATCGAAAATATCGCAGAGCGAATCCTTCTTAATCTCTCGGGCGACCGTCCGTTCAGCTGGGACAGCTTGCCCGGAGACCTTATCATTGTCTCCCACGATTTTAATCCCTCCACTTTCGCAGTCATGGACGTGCAGAAAGTCCGAGGGCTTGTCCTGGAGTCGGGAGGCCGGACTTCCCACACTGCGATCATCAGCAGGGGATTGAGAATACCCGCTGTAATGGGCATTCGTGAAATCCTCGATTCGGTGGTTACCGGGGACCGCCTTCTGCTGAATGGGGATGACGGTCAGGTTGTCGTCAACCCATCGGAAGCGCGCATCGAAAGCATGCGTGGGCAGATGGAAGCCTTTGGATCTTCAGCGGAATACGCATCCTCTCAAACAGCGTGGACGGCGCAGATAAAGAATGGATCTCCCGTGTCGCTGCGCGCCAATACGGAACTGCTCCATGAGTTGAGCGCAGCCAAAAAATGCGGAGCGGAAGGAATCGGAATGTTTCGCTCCGAGTTCCTGTTTTTCGGGCATCCTCAAGGATTTCCTTCCACTGAAGAACAATACTCCGCGTATCGTAAGCTGGTTCAGGAGATGAATCCATATCCCGTTGCAATCCGGACACTGGACGCCGGTTCCGAAAAGGTCTTTAAAAACGATTATTTGGCGAATCAGGCGAATCCAAGCATGGGGCTGCGCGGGATTAGGTTGAGCCTTCGCGCAAAAAAGGTTTTTAGTGAACAGATTGAAGCTATTTTAAGAGCAAGCTGCGATGGCAAAATGGAAATGGTACTGCCGATGGTTTCCACCGTTGAAGAAATCTGGCAGACTAAAACGCTCATCGAAAAAGTGCGTGCGGACCTGCTCCGCATTCCGGGCGTAAAGCTGGACCCGGTCCCTTTGGGAGTCATGATCGAAGTCCCGGCGGCCGTCCTTTCTTTGGAAGTGCTGGCGAAAGAAGTGGATTTTCTGTGTGTGGGAACAAACGATCTGATCCAGTATATGCTGGCAGTGGACCGCGGAAATCCACATGTCGCATATCTGTTTCAGCCTCTTCATCCTGCGGTCCTGCAATGTTTGAAGCATATATCCGAAGTTGCAAATAAACTGAACAAGCCGGCGAGGATCTGCGGGGAAATATCGTCAAACCCGTTTGTGGCGGTTTTGCTGATGGGAATGGGATTCCGCCAGCTGAGCATGAATCCGCTCTCCATCCCGATGATCCGAAGAGTCCTGCATGAAATTCCGCTCGATTCCGCCCAGGAAATAGCCGGCAAGGTTTTGACACTTGCAACCGCGCATGAGATTGGCAAATATCTGACGGAGGCCGTTTCCAGACTGCTTAAGATAGATTTGGCCCCCTACGTCAGGGAAATCACCGATAAAATGACGAATTACGAATGACGAATTTCGAATTGAAACATACGCCTAAACCGGGGCGGCTCTTCTATTGGGATGGGAGATCCTCCGGCTCTGCCGGTGGATACTTACTCAGTTACCGCAGATTGGATGCTATTCCCAGGATGTGGGCAAGCTGATATCCAAGCTGTGTCCGGTAGGGACGCATTGATTATGGCCCGGCACTTCAGTGCCGGGATCCTGGATGTTTCCAACTGCAAGTCCCGTAGGGACGGCTGAGATGTTGATTCTTAAAGGCTTCAGTCGTCCCTAACGGGACTACTTTCGTTCTTCTTGCCTGATTCCCTGCACATAGGTGCCGGGCCATTTTCACCGCGTCCCTCTGGGGAGGCGCTGTAACGGCAAAACCTTTTCGAGTCACACCGGCATAGGCGGCGTAAATTCGTAATTCGTCACTCGTCATTCTGTTTGACACTTTGTGCAGGAAATCACGTCTGCTATGTTATGCAGGCTTTTTGATTAACCGATTGAGTGCAAAGGAGGACTTCCATGACCCGCCGGTGGTTTCTCTTATTAATAACCGCTTCATTCATGAATCTTTTTTCCTGGGCAAATCCCGACGATAACAGCTATTCACGCCTCGCACGGATTTCCTACATGGAAGGGAATGTCAGTTTTCAGCATGCATCCGACAATGACTGGTCGGCAGCCAGTGTCAATTTTCCCATGCAGCCTGGAGACCGCATTTACACGGGACCGGATGGGAGGGCGGAAATAGAATTCGATGATGGCTCGGTTTGCCGTCTGGCTGAAAACACCGATATAGAATTGCTCTCGTTAAGAGACGACCTCATTCAATGGCGTATTTTTTCCGGGTTGTCCACTCTGACAGTTCCAAGCAATCTGGAGTTTGAAATCGACACACCTGCAGCCGCTTTCAATACTCTTCGCATGGGTGCTTATCGGTTTGATGTTGTGGCAAATGGCGCCACGGATGCAATTGTCCGAAGAGGGGAACTTGAGGCGGCCAACAACCGGTTTTCACGACGGATAGAGTCTGGAGAACTCCTGCACATTGAACCGGGAGGAAACGGCTTCGACCGCATGTCCCGCTACGACAGGCATGACCAATGGGATGACTGGACCGATCGCCGCGATGCCGAAGTTAGTGCTTATGCAGACGCCAGGTTTATTCCGTCGACCGTTACCATGGGGGCCTCGGAACTGGGGCGTTACGGCCGGTGGGTCTCCGTTGACTCCTATGGCTCCGCCTGGGTGCCGTTGCATGTAGACATATATTGGTCGCCGTACTCCGTCGGCCGTTGGTCTTACCGGCCCCGATGGGGGTGGACATGGGTTTCTTACGAGCCTTGGGGCTGGCTCCCATATCATTATGGGCGCTGGTATCACCATTCAAGGCATGGCTGGTGCTGGATTCCCGGGCCTGCTTTTGCTTTCAATTTCTGGTCTCCCGGACTGGTGGCTTTTTATGAAGGGCCGGGCTGGATTTCATGGGGCCCCTTGGGCCCCGGGGATTACTACAATATCAATAACTATTATTACAACCAAAGAATTTACAGTTATCAATTGGCCAGGCTGCAAAGCATCCATACCAGAGCTTCCGGAGATTTCTTCAACAAGCGAGTTCAGGGCGCCTTCCGGACTGTCGAAATTGATCGTTTCAGGAATGGAGCTTTTGGCGACCGAGACCGAAATTCAAGGGGGACTAATCTGGATCAACCATGGAGACAAGGTTCCCCTGTCAGAGACCGGTTGAGTATTCAGCCTGTGGCCGCGAGCTATAGTGCAAATCCAACTCGTCAGGCATTCCGCCCTGCTCATACAAATTCTTCTCTTCCTGCAATTGTGCATTCCGTTCCCATAGGCGCAGGCAGCAATCCGAATGGATACACAAGAATAACAAATTCCGCTGTTCGGAGAGAGAATAGCCAGGACAGTAATCGCCAAAGGGAAACTCGACCCGCAAATGCTGATTCTCGAAATCAACAGAACCCAGCGGCCCAACGAGAGAATCGGCAGGATAGGCGGCCCGAAGGCGACGGATCTCCTCCTCAGCAAAATCCACCGCCGCGGCGCACAAACGAAAACCGCCAGAATAATAGCCAAGGTACGCAGAGTAACCGTGTTTTCGAGCCTCCTCGCGATTCTTCAGATTCCGGGAATGCTGGAAGCCACGCTGTGCCCAGGCAAACTGTTCCCATGCAGCAAAATGTGTCTCCCATGCGGCAAAATATTTCTCCGATGAAACAACCTGCTCCTCAAATGAGACAGTCGACACCGTCGGAGCACAGCAACGGCGATGCAGCGCAGACGAATAGAAAATCCGACGAAGGATCCTCCCGTGGGCAGGGGAGCAGCAATAAGCAGAACTCGGAGGACAAGTCCTCCGGCAACGGACGCAACCGAAAATAGAAGCCGGAAGCCAATAAACAACATCGGCGGCTTCTGGCTTCTGGCTCCCGGCTTCTCTCTTTACACTTTTCTCGTTTGACGCAAACTCTTTTCTCCGCTAGTCTCTCGCGCTGAGGATCCAATGAACCCTTTGCTCAGGCTGCTGCGATTTGTGCGACCTTATCGGAAAACGCTTGCGCTATCTCTGACGCTGCTGGTTCTATACTGCGCTTTTGAGGCAATCACAACAACCCTGGCGGTGCCGCTTTTCGACAAAGTCCTGGTTGCCCCTGCGAATTCTTCGGCAATATCGCATGCGGTCGAAAAGATCGGCATGGCTTCCACAGGCTCAGCCGAACCGAGCCAATTTGATTTTGTGCTGCGCTATCTTCAGCTGATTCCGGGAAGTATTATCACCCAGATAGCGGTTGCGCTTCTATGCCTGACCTTTTTAAAAGGTGTGTGTCTTTATTATTCCAACTATTCCATGAGCTATGTCGGGCAGGGAGTTGTGACGGATCTCCGCAACACCCTTTACAGTCACGTTCTCGGGCAGTCCATGAGTTTTTTTTCCCTGAATTCCACTGGAAGACTCATGTCCCGAATGAGCGGCGATGTGGAACAGGTTCAGGAGGCAGTGTCGATAGTATTGGCCGACCTGTTTCGTGAAGCGGTGCTTCTTGTTGCCTTGATAGGGGTGGTTTTTCTCAATGATTGGAAGCTTGCGTTGCTGTCCCTCACAATAGCTCCTCTTGCCTTCGGATTGACAATGGGCATGGGGAAACGAATTCGACGCGTCAGTCTGAGGGGAAGGGAAGACGCCGCCACTCTTAATGATCAACTTCAGCAGTCGATAACCGGGATACGCATTATAAAAGCTTTTGGAATGGAGCCGCGAGAGAAGAACAGTTTCAAGCAGAATGCGGCCAGGCTTTTTCGCAGCAACATGAAAGCGGCATCTATCCTGTTCCTGAATTCTCCCGCAATGGAGTTGTTGGGCGTTATCGCTTTTATACCGCTTCTTTACTATGCCAATATGCGCATGTCCAAAGGCATGACCTTTGGAACGTTTAGCTTGTCTCTCCTGACGCTTTTCCGGATGTACGATCCGATTCGAAAGCTGAGCCGGATTCATGTACAGTTCCAGCGCTCCCTTGCTTCCGCTTCGCGCATTACGGAACTGATGGATGCGCACCTTGAGATCCAGGACAGACCGGATGCCCGGGAGTTGCCTGGAGTTGAAGAATCGATAGAATTCAAGGGTGTCTCCTTCGATTATTGTGACCAAAATGGAGAAACGCACGTCCTGAGGGATATCAATTTAAAGGTCGGCAAAAATAGGATGATTGCAATCGTTGGGAGCAGCGGGGCTGGAAAGACCACCCTGGCAGGGCTGCTTCCCCGTTTTTACGATCCAACATTGGGCTCCGTTCTGATTGATGGAACGGACATCCGTGAGTTTACCCAGAAATCTCTCCGGAAACAGATCGCCATCGTTACTCAGGACACGTTTCTTTTCAACGACACCGTTCAAAATAACATTGCATACGGGAATGTGGATGCGACGGAGGAGATGATACTGGGAGCCTCCCGCGCGGCACTGGCGGATGATTTCATAAACCGCTTCCCCATGAAATACGGCACGCTGATCGGCGAAAGAGGGCAAAGGCTGTCCGGAGGCGAGAGACAGCGGATCGCGATAGCCCGGGCTTTGTTGAAGAATGCTCCAATATTGATCCTGGATGAGGCGACTTCCTCGCTGGATTCAGAGTCGGAAAAGCTCGTTCAGCAGGCCCTCGCCAATCTCATGCGCGACCGCACTACTTTTGTTATTGCGCACCGGCTGTCCACGATTCGGAGTGCCGATAAAATAATCGTGCTCGATCGCGGCAGGATTGTGGAATCGGGTGATCACGAGAGTTTAATGAATCACGACGGG
>JAHFUH010000289.1 GCA_023265215.1 Acidobacteriota bacterium | reverse complement strand
CTCTTCAATGCTCTCCACTCTGGCCAGAGAATCCTCGTCCCATCCCAGAGTGGTAAACGAAATCAAAATCCATTTTTTATCCGGATCGCAGCGGCTGACTGCCGCAATTTTCGACCGGAGGTTTGTTCCAGGGGAAGCGACGAGCGGGACATCCTCGATGCGATTAAATGCAGCCATCTTTTCGCTGAAAGGAAGCCTCAGCAGCAGATCCGCGCAGCCATACTGCTCTTGAAATATTTTCACCAAAGCCGTCCATCGAGGATCTTGAGCGGTGAATCCCGAATAGATCCAATCCCAGCCGAAGTTGCCGACAGCAATTCCCGGAATGCCAGCGAGTGCCGCAGACTCCAGAGGAATTGCGGGAATATCTACAACAACCAGAGCGAATTTCATCGCGCGGATGTAATCCAATTCCTGCGCTACAAGTTCCTTGCGTCGGGAATAGAGTTGCTCCACCCGGGCCAGCGTAGCATCGACGTCAACGCGAATTGAATCAATCTGGACCATTCCCACATCGAAAGACCCCGGCCGTATAGGATTTCCGATGGAGCCGATCCGGTTTGACAAAAAGATTGCGGGCAGATCGCTGATTATCTGAACATCGAGGTAAGGGAATGAAAGATTTAATGCGCGGATAATGTCGCAGGAGCGAACTCCGTGCCCATAGCCATGCGCGCTTATGTAGTACGCGATTGAGTTATTGAAAATATTCCGCACTATGCCTTCTGAGGATTCAATTCAAGCCAGCGCTCAGCCCTGAGTGCGGCCATGCATCCGAACCCGGAGGCGGTAATAGCCTGGCGAAAGTATCTGTCATGCACATCGCCCGCGGCAAACACGCCCTCCATGCTGGTTTCCACACCATTACGAGCCGCAATATAACCCTGCTCATCAAGTTCGATGACTTCGCGGAGGAATTCCGTATTCGGGTGATGGCCGATAGCCACAAAAACGCCGGAAACATGCTGCACCCATTTTCTGCCGCTTGAGACGTCTTTGAGTTCCACTCCCTTCAGAACATCTTCTCCCACATATCCCGTTATGACGGTATTCCAGAGAAAATCGATTTTTGGATTTTCCCTGGCCCTGCTCTGCATTATCTTGCTGGCTCGCAAAGAATCCCGTCTGTGGACAATTGTGACTTTCGATGCGTGATGGGCCAGCGTAAGAGCCTCTTCAACGGCAGTGTCTCCACCGCCTACGACAAAGACTTCCTGGTTCCGGAAAAATAGTCCGTCACAAACCGCACAAGCCGATATCCCCCGGCTCCGGAATTTAGATTCATCCGGAAGCTGAAGCCATTTGGCAGCCGCGCCGGTGGCTATAATCACGGAGCGGGATTCGTGCCATCCTGAGCTCGACCGAACCTTGAAGGGCCCGCCCGGACTGAAATCCACCTCTTCCACGTCTTCGTCGATCATTTTCGTCCCAAACCGCTGCGCCTGCTTCAGCATTAACTCCATCAGCTCAGGCCCGCTTATTCCAGCGGGGAATCCGGGGAAATTTTCGACTTCCCCGGTTAACATGAGTTGTCCTCCCGGCATTTGCTGCCCTTTTGGCTCAGAGGCAAAGAGAACGGGTGAAAGGTTAGCGCGCGCTGCGTAGATTGCTGCGGTATATCCCGCAGGCCCGGACCCGATGATGATCACATTATGCATATCCTTACCCATCACAATTAATTGGACCCAAAAACACAAAGATTATAGGCGAATCGAAACAATTTTGAAGCGGAATGTATCCCTCAGCTTCATGTGATTACAGTTGGCTGCTCGCGATTCAGGCGCGAACGGATTTGAAAATATTCACAGGAGCTTTCAATCAAAGGTTTCAGCATTTTCTGAATAGGCTCATCTCCCCGGTTCAGGACTCTCTCGTAATACATGCGCAATGTGGCGCCAACAGTACCAGTGCCTGAAAGCCGGCCGATGATTCGCGATCCGTCATTCAGAATAATCCGGATCCCCTGCTGGGAGCTGACGCTGCCGTCGACAGGATCCGTGTATTGGAAATCATCCGCAGCGATTATCTTTCCGCCGGCTAGTACGCTTCCGGGCAAAGAACTCAGTTTTGCACGCAGTTCATCAATCACCTCATTAGCAGCACGGGATTCCAGCCCCTCATAATCATGGCGTTGAAAATAGCTGCGGCCATATGCTTGCCAATGCCCTTTAACAAGCTCCTCAATAGAGCGACGCCGGGCTGCCAGGATTGCCAGCCATGACAAAACAGCCCAGACACCGTCCTTTTCCCGAATATGGTCCGAGCCTGTTCCGAAACTCTCTTCGCCACAAATCGTGCATCTCCCGTCATCCATCAGGTTTCCGAAAAATTTCCAGCCTGTGGGAGTTTCGTAGCACGGAGTCCCTGATTCTGCAGCTACACGGTCGATCGCCGTGCTGGTGGGCATGGACCGCGCCACTCCCGCCAGTCCTGCGCCGTAGCCGGGAATACATTCACTTGCATGTTGAGCAATAATTGCCAGCGAATCTCCCGGGCTAACAAATAAATTGCGCCCCAGGATCATGTTCCGGTCGCCGTCCCCATCGCAGGCGGCGCCCATATCCGGCGCGCTACTGGAAGACATCATTCGAACAAGATTCGCAGCATGAACCTGGTTTGGATCAGGATGCAATCCGCCAAAATCCACCAGCGCGTTTCCCCGTATCACAGTCCCAGGCGAAGCGCCGAGTTTTTTTTCAATGATCTCCCGCGCATATATTCCGGTGATGCCATGCATCGCGTCAAACACCAGCCGAAATCCCCTTTGGAAAAGCTCGCTCATGTTGTTGAAGTCGAAGATCCTGCTCATAACGCTGATATAATCCTCCAGGGGATTAATCACAGAGATCTGCGATCCTCCGACGGACACGGAACCCTCCCGATCAATGTCGATATCGGGAAAATCCAGGGAATAAAACCGGTTAATCTCGCGCGATTTGGCAAAAATTCTTTCCGTAAATGATTCGGGCGCAGGACCACCGTTTTGAATATTGTATTTGATGCCAAAATCCGCCTCGATTCCGCCGGGATTGTGACTTGCCGTAAGCAAAATGCCACCGAGAGCCGAACGTCTGCGGATTATGGCCGACATTGCAGGAGTTGAAACAAGTCCGCCACGCCCCACCAATATCTGTTCGAAACCATTTCCAGCAGCAATTTTGAGGATGATTTGAATTGCCGCACGATTGTAAAAACGACCATCCCCTCCTAAAACCAGCATCTCCCTGGAAAAATCCTGAATGCCGGTTTCGCGCAGCGTATCGAAAACCGATTGCACAAAATTCTCAATATAGTTGGGCTGGAGAAAAATGCGGGTCTTTTTACGCAGACCCGATGTGCCCGGCCTCTGGTCGGAATAAGGTTTCGTATCTATGGTTCGTGAAGCTGCATGGATCATGTTTTAATGCCTCCTAATACTCGGACAGGCTCCCAGTCAAATAATAACCTAAAACCCATCACATCCCACTCTCCAACTTTATTCTGATCCTTTGATCCGAATTTGCCTCCGATTGCGCATAACAGATTGAAAGGAGATTTAATCATGAGCGACGACGTGAAACTGCATGTTCGAGAATATGGTGGATTACTGGCAAACCCCGAGAAAAAGGCGCTTCTTTGGCTGGTTCGCAGAACCCCTCACTGGATCAACTCGGATCATCTGACAATTCTCGGGCTTGTGTCCATGCTGGCTGCAGGCGTCTGCTACTGGACAGCCCGTTGGAACAAATTATCGCTTTGGGTCGTTGTGTTATCACTGGCATTGAACTGGCTGGGAGATAGCCTGGATGGAACCCTGGCCCGTTTTCGCAACTGCCAGAGGCCTCGATACGGGTATTATGTCGACCACGTAATCGATCTTATCGGAACAGCGGCTCTTTTGGGCGGACTGGCGTGCTCCGGGTTCATGAGCCCATTAATTGCAGTGACTCTGCTCTCTGCTTTTGCGCTCGTTGAAGCCGAGGTATTCCTGGCAACCCACGTCCAGCAAATATTCCGGCTTTCCTGTTTTCACATCGGCCCAACCGAATTGCGAATTGTTCTTGCAGCAGGAACTCTCCATCTTCTTCATAGTCCTTGGGTTCATATAGGTGGCAAAGGCCCATATTTGCTTTTTGATGTCGGAGGAATCGTATCGATCGCAGGACTCATGTCAGCCCTGGTTTATTCGGCATTGCGAAATGCTCGATCCCTTTACCAGGCAGAACCGCTGGAAACTGCGAATAATCTCATATGCATCCGAGGGAGAAAGGCATGCTAAATCCATCACCGGCGCCCTCCATTCTAAGACGTTGGGTTCTGTTCTGCTCCGTTGGCGCGATCGGAATCATCGTCCAGATGAGCGTACTAATGCTGCTCGTTTCCGGATTCAAAATGCATTACTTGCCGGCCACGGCATTGGCCGTGGAGGCGGCTGTTCTCAATAATTTCTTCTTGCACGAGAACTGGACCTGGGCAGACCGCACAAAAGGATCCCATGGGGCATTTTGGCGCAGGCTTCTCTATTTCCATCTTGCCAACGGCGCTTTGTCTTTAGCCGGCAACATCGCATTGATGAGACTTTTGATGGAGGTACTGAAATGGGGGTACCTTCCAGCCAATGCATTGGCAATAGCATCATGCTCAATTTTAAATTTTCTTGCGGGAGATCTTGTTGTTTATCGCTCTGAAAAATATTGAAATCTGCAGGAGGGAAAAATGGCTAAGATATGTTTCATCACTCTTTGTATTTCTGCGGCATTGCTTCTATACGAATCTTCTGCAGCAAATGCCGCTGAATTGCATCCGGAAACCTTGAAGGCGTGGTCGGACTATGTGAAGGCAACCGAAAAGCGCATATCCGACGAATTGTCTTCTAAAGAAAATTTCCTTTCACTGGATTTTCAGGTTGCATCGAAAGCTGCGCACGATCGCCAGGCCCTTCTCTCAGGAAACATCTTGATAGAGAAAGTCTCAGCGGATGACAGGAAGGATATCCCGGATGGGATGATTCACCACTGGCGGGGAGTCGTTTTCATGCCCGGAGTAAGCCTGGATTCCGTGCTCTCCAGAGTGGAAAATCCGACTGCTGAAAATGTGAAACAAGAGGATGTCATGGATTCGCGAGTCCTGGACAAGAAGCCCGGGCAATTTCGCCTGTATCTCAAACTACAGCGCTCAAAAATAGTCACCGTTGTGTATAACACCGAGCATCTCATCCGGTACTTAAAATGCTCCGATTCAAAAGCCTGGAGCAGCAGCGTAGCCACTAAAATCAGGGAGATAGAGAAGGGTGAACGAGAAAAGCCTGAAGGGCACGACAGCGGTTTCTTGTGGAAAATAAATTCCTATTGGCGATATGAACAGGTTGACGGAGGTGTGATTGTGGAATGCGAGTCGATGACGCTTAGCCGATCGGTCCCACCGGTCGTGTCTTGGATAGTAAATCCCATAATCAATAGTGTGGCGCGCGAATCTATGCAGCGAACGCTTCAATCATTTCGCACTCGTATGGCGAAAAGCATTCAGCAGTCAGCCAGCATTCACCTCGATCCCTAAAAAGCCGATCCGCGGAATCCGTGTCCAACTCTGAGCCTTAGGGCTTATAGCTAAAACTAATGGTTCATTGTGAATCAGTTACAACATGCAGATCGGGTGGTTTGAGGGAGCCCCAGTATGGGGCAAGCTAATAGCCATGTTGTGTCCGGTAGGGACGCCATGCTAATAGTCCGGCACTTCAGTGCCGGGATTCTGGATGCATTCAAAGGCAAGTCCCGTAGGGACGGCTGACCTTTTCGTAACGCCATCAGAGGCGGTTTACCCTAATGTAAATCAGAACCAGACTTATCCAGCGCCGCCTTGGTTGTGGTTGGCTCTATCAGAGAGAAGGCAACAAGAGCGCCTATTGAAACCGACATCAGCAGCGTTGCGATGATGGCATGAATGGTATGGATTCTAATAGCCGTGGCAGCCAATACGAGTACAAACAGGCAGTCCGCTCCCCGGATCCAGCCTGAAACCTTTTGGCGCTGGCTGGCAAGCTCGGACTGATAAAAGCTCGACGTGAACCAAAGATGCAGCCGAAGGTTCGCCGCAACTCCAACGGCGACCAGGGCTGGAAAAAAAACCAAAGATCCCTCCACTCCCCCCAGCCACTGCTTGACGCGCCACAAAGGATAAATCATTCCATAATATCCAAACCCGGCGCATGCCTGGTGAAACTGCCACCACCAAAGCGTGCTGAGTTTGCTCTCCCGGTGTGAACCGGAAACGGCAGGACCGGCTTTTAATTGAGGAGAGTCGCCCGCATAAGACACGAGGACCTGTTCAAGATCAAACACAAGGTCGCGCGTGCTGCCATAACGATCCGCAGCATTCTTCCTAAGGCAGCGCCGGACTATTCTGTCAAGATCTTCAGGCAGCGAAGGATCAACCTGAGCAAAGGCAGCAACATCCGCTTCGAGAATGCGGGCGATGGTCGTCAACGAGATTACGGCCCCAAACGGATGCTTGCCTGTTGCCATTTCATACAGCAGCACACCGAAAGAGAATAAATCAGTGCGAAAGTCCACTTCCGAACCCAACAGCTGTTCAGGCGATGCATACGCCGGAGTGCCCAAAAACATGCCAGAGCGTGTGAGCCTTGGATCCGGCCCAGCGCCATTCCTGCTCTCGAATCGAGCCAGGCCGAAATCTAGAATTTTTATCACTCCCGATTCCGTCCGCACCACATTTTCAGGCTTAAGGTCGCGGTGAACGATTCCCTGCTCGTGTGCCGCCTGGAGAGCGCGCGCGATTTGGCCCCCCGCATCCAGGAGAGTTTTTATCGCGAGCGGCCCTTCGCTCATTAGTTCCAAGAGCGTTTTGCCGGCTACATATTCAGAAACGATATAAAGTGTGTCGTTGAATTCTTCCAGAGAATACACCGTAGCAATGCCCGGATGAGAAAATCTGGCGGCAGCACGGGCTTCCCTTCTCAGCCTTTCGCGTTGTTGCGGGTCGCTCGTGTGCTTGGGAATAAGCATTTT
>JAHFUH010000288.1 GCA_023265215.1 Acidobacteriota bacterium | reverse complement strand
CGCATCCAGCAAATCCAGCATGGATACGACAACATGTCCCCAGAAGAAAAGATCCGGTTTGAAGCAGCTCAATTATCCAATCTCGACCTGGATGTTTCCCGATGGATTGTCGTATCTGTCGGTTTTCGCTCCAATGATCCGAACGAAGAAGGCAGTGTCCGGCGCTTCTTTCAGAGCGAAACCGTCGAGACCCTGAAAAATAAGGCGTTCCTCTCCACCTCTTCGTGTCCGCAAGTAGAACTCAGCGCGTATTTCCCGCAACGCGAAGAGAGCGTCGGAGCAAAATTCGTATTTCCCAGGGAAGTGAATGGCGTTCCGGTCCTCACCAGGGATAGTTCCAATATCACTCTGGAGTTGCTCGATGTTCCTGGGACGAACGACCGCCTGCGCGCAACCTTTCCAGTGAAGGCGATGATCGTCGGCGATCAACTCGTCTTTTAGCAATCATCAATCTCAACAAATCAGCGGTACTGCCGGAATCGGCACAATAGGGATCCATTATGTTTTTTTTAAGGCTGTTATTAGTCCTGGCTCTGTTGCCGGTCCTGGCTCCGGGCGCAGACTTTGAAAATAGCGGACAGGAGAAGCAACCCGGCGCTCAATCCCCCGAAGCGGCAAAGGCACCTGCATCGTCTGACGGCGCGGGAATAGAAGCGCGGCCTGAACTCCGGCAGATCGACGATTATGGAGTTCTGATGGAGAGTGTGTGGCCTTCCGAAGGCGCTTTAAAGGATGAGTCCACTGCCCTGATCGTGAATCCGTTTACCATTCGCAAGCGCGGCAAGCTGTACGGCTCGGTATACGAGTACCATCGCAACGATAATTTTGACGCGCGCAATTTTTTCGATCCCGTGGGAAAACCGCTGCCTGAATTTAAGAGGAACCAGTTCGGAGTCAGTCTGGGCGCGTCCCTGACTGACAAGTTGAAGGTGTTCGGAAGCTATGATGGCCTGAGAATTATCAAGGGCTCCACTATTCTTTCCATGGTTCCCACGGCGGCAATGAAACGAGGGGATTTCAGCGCCATTCCCGGTGAGCTAAAGGACCCCTTTACGGGCATTCGATTGGAGAACAACCAGATTCCCGTATCGTCCTTCAATGCAGTTTCCACGAAGCTGCTATCGCTTTTCCCGGATCCCAACCGCAATGACGATCCTGCACGGAACTATGTAAATAATCAGCCGGTTGTAAACAACAACAACAACATTTTAACGCGCATCGATTATGAACTCAGCCAGAAAACCCAAATTTTCGGCAAATACAATATCAGCGATGGGCATCAGGAGCTCATCTCATCGATCCCCACTTTCGGGACCGCAATGAAAGAAAGAGACCAGGATATCTCCGTAGACGCGACGCACTCTTTCAGCTCCAACAAAGTTCTGAGCCTCCACCTGGGATTAAGCCGGAGCGCGAGCCTGCAGCTTTCAAAACAAGCCTATCAAACCGGCCTTCTCGCTTCCCTTGGCATTGAAGGAGTCCGCGTGCTGGACTCCATGGATGAAGGATATCCCCAGTTGGACATCGTCGGTTACGCCAGCCTTGGCTTTGGTTCCGGATTTGGATTTCCCGGCGACGGATTTGCCGGGGGATCGCCCGAAAATTGGGTCAGGAACCTTTATAGTATCCGGTCCGGCTACACCTATATTCGCGGGAACCACAATATCGGAATTACCGGCAACATTGACCTGACCCAGCTCAACGCCATGAGAACCTCGGGAACGCGGCGCGGCCAGTTCGGATTTTCCGGCCAATTCACCGGAAATGCATTCGCGGATTTTCTTTTGGGAATACCGTACACCGCATCGCGGGGCGTCGGATCGAATCGATCAGACTTAAGGCAACGATCATGGCGGCTCTCCGTGAAGGATGACTGGAAGATCAGCCGTAATTTTTCGCTTTCGATGTCCCTTGCCTACAGCTTCTCTCCCTTCTTCAATTCCATTAACGACAGAGTGTCTTTTCTGTACCCGCTGGTTTTTGAGCCGCCCCCGGATGCCGAAGTCATTGTGACAGGAAGCCAGAGGGCCCGTGAGTTGGGATTGCAGCTTGATCACGGACAGGCCGCCTATAACGACAAGAATGACTGGCAGCCCAACCTGGGACTGGCCTATAGCCCATTAGGCAACAACCGCCTGGTGCTGCGAGCCTCTTATGGGATTACGCACAGCTCTATGAGTCCTATTCAGGGATTGATCTATGTCGGGCGCAATTATCCGTTCTTCTATCTTCAAAATGCGGAGTCGCCGACTCAGCCGAACCTGAATCTCTCCAAACCGTTCGCCTCCGCCACTCTTCCGGCATTGACCTTTCAGGCTGCGGACCCTTATCTGCGCAATCCATACATACAGCAGCGGGAGGTTTCAATTCAGTATGAATTTTTGCAGGGCTGGAATCTTGAATTGGCGTATGAAGGCAAAAAAACCACCCGGCTCTTTCGGGCCATTCCGTCCAATGTTCCATTGCCCGGCAGATATGGCGAACCGATCCAGCCACGGCGGCCGAACCCAGCCTTTGGTCAAATCAACATCCTGAGCAGCAACGCATCGTATACGAGCAACGGGCTAAACACGCAGTTGAAGCGCCGCTTGACAGGCGCTTTCTCGTTGCAGGCGGGTTTTCTGTGGGACCGGGCTATCAGCGACGGGTGGGGTTGGGGATTCGTCAATCCCAACAATCCGCGCAATCTCGCGGGGGAGCGTTCATTGTGGGGCTATGCGCCGACCAAGACATTCAATCTCGATTACATCCTGGATCTTCCGGTGGGACGCGACAAACTCCTGTCGACCCGCTGGGCAGGCAAGTTCGCACAGGTTTTTGAAGGCTGGAGAATTTCTGGAATCACTTCGATTCAGGGAGGCTGGCCTTTCAATCCGGAGATGTTTGGAGATCCCAACAATGACGGCGTCTGGGGCGACCGGCCGAACCGCATAGGTCCCGGAACTCTTCCCAGTTCAAAGAGAACTGTGAATAAATGGTTCGAGACTTCCGATTTTGTGAAGCCCGACCTCACCGGACCCAATCCACAATGGTTTGGCAATTCAGGCCGAAATATCCTGATGACTCCGGGCAGCACCACCTGGGACATCAGCATTCTGAAGAGAACCCGCGTTTCCCGCGACGGCAACATGCTTGAGTTGAGAGTTCAGTTTTTCAATGCTTTCAATAACGTGAATTTTCAGCAGCCGGGAAATATCATGGACACTCCAACATTTGGAGTCATTTCGGGCGCGGATAATGCACGGGAAATTGAGATCGCCCTCAAATACACCTTCTAATTCTATGGCGCATTCGAGTTGAGACTAATCTCCTTTTTGAACCACAAAGACCGCGAAGACCGCAAAGGCTATGCTGAAGCAAAAACGCAGCTTCTTCGTTCTCATCCCAATCCAGTACTGGATTCCCCTTTAAACTATTAGGCCACATTCGCATATTGTAGCGTCTTGACGTTTTAACGTCACATGGATATACTGTGGATTGGAGGCGATAATCCATGAACGACACAGCAACTCGTTCGACAATCTATTTCAGATCTGACCTTCATCATGCGCTTCGGTTGAAGGCTGCGCATACTCGACGATCTATTTCCGATCTAGTAAACGATGCCGTCAGACAGGCTCTCCAGGAAGACCAAGAGGACCTTGCTGCATTCGAGGAGCGAGTCAGTGAGCCACTGATTACCTACGAAGAACTCCTGAAAGACCTCAAGAAACATGGGAAGATATAAGATCATCTTCCGTAAATCCGTGACTCAAGATATGCGACGAATCCCTAATCGAGATCTTCGGCGGATTCTCGCAACGATTGATTCATTGTCCAATGATCCGCGGACTGGCGGTGCGGAGAAGCTTTCGGCAAAAGAAAGGTATAGAATACGCCAAGGAAATTATCGGATCATCTTTGAGATCAATGACGACGAGGTTGTTGTAGTGGTAAAGGTAGGCCATCGAAAAGATGTTTATCGGCGCAGCTAACACGCGCTCCACATCCCTTTTCGTTTAATCAGCAATGCGGCCTACTGCATAAAAAGGCAATGTGGGAAATTGCGAACCATTGTCCGGCTCCAGTGTTATTCCTGCAACGGTAGCATTGGCGGCATCACGAGGGATCAAATCGGAAACGAAAAACCGGTTGGTCAGATTCAATTTGAGCAGACCGGCACGTATTTTTGCAGTTGGCGAGAGGAACCACAGCTGATAGACCTTGCCTTCCGGTTCCGGAGGCAAAACGCCAAAAGCCAGGAATTTTCCCTCGACGCCATCCCATAGAATAGCGCCCGCGGCAGCAGGAGCCGGCACCTGACCGGATAAACGCAGGACCTTTGCCCCGGGCTTGCCGGTAATCGACAATATCTGATCCAGCTCTCCGATCCTTGTCTTTTGAACATCCAACAGAGTCTTTAAATTATCCAAATCCGATTTGGCGGCAGAATAATCTGCCAGCAGTTGGTTGTTTGCATCCTGTCCTGATTTCGATGTGAAATACATGAATAGAGCCGCAATGGCAAATAATGCCGTCAAAGCCCATGCAAGGATGCTTGTCTGTTTCTGCGCAGGCTGCGAAAAAATAAGCGGAGGCGCCGGCGGTGTGTCGGATTTAGTTTGTGTTGCTTTGGATTCAGGGATTGTGGCTTGAGGGGCGGCAGCGGCCATCGCCGGACGGTTTTCCCGCTCAATCCTGGCCAGAAGCAGATCTTTTACGTAATCGGGGGCCGCGGCTTCATCCACTGCAAAGCCCATTCCTGCGATGATATGCTCAAACTTGTGGAATTCGGCTTCGCATACGGAACATCCTTCGCGCATGTGAATTTCGAAGCTGTGGGCTTCATGCTGAGTAAGAGAACCCAGGGCGTAAAGAGCCGCCAGCTCCCTTATTTCCTCTGTAGCTCTTTCATGCTTCAATTGGTCATCCCCCGGTTATGGCTCGTTCTTAAATCCCAGCTGGAATGATTCAGCCAGCTTGCTTAAACCAAGCCGGGCGTGAGTTCGTATGGCTCCCACCGGCTTACCGGTCTGAGCGGCTATTTCGCTGCAACTTAGACCGGAATAAAAAGCCCAGTCCAGGATTTCCCGTTGGGCTGAAACAAGGGAAGCGATTGAATCGCGTGCAAGCTTCTGCCGCTCGGGCGCCACGCTCATTACAGGCTCGACGCTGCTCGGCGTGGGCTGCTGTTTTTTCTTGTGCTGCTTGCCCCAATGAAGGCTGGCTATCGCGCGTGACCGTGCGATCATAATCAGCCATTCGAGAGGCGACAGAATCTTGGAATTATAGGAAGCTGCCTGCTTCCAAACCCGCGTATATACGTCCAGCAAAATCTCCTCTGCCGAGGTTCTGTCCTCAATGATCTTCAAAACCAGCCCGAAGAGAAGCCGGCTTGTTTTGTCGTAGAGGATGCCCAAAGCGGCCTGCTCTCCGCTTCCAATCCTCTGGATCAGCACAGAAGCCACTTCGTTGTTGAATTGAAAACTATCGGCCATTGCTTGTTTCAATTTTATCCCCGTGAGCGCGGGCTCCGCTCATTTGTTTGCCGCTTGGCGGCTGATTTTGAGTCAGCGAAATCGAACGAGTCCTATATTACACCAGGTGGGCAAAATTCGCATGCAGCATGTCTGCTTTGAGGGACAGGCACCTAGAGATTCATCCGGAAACCCTCTTTTTCTCGATTTCACGGACCAGAAGTCCTTTGTTCTCAATGTCGATATTTGCAAAAAAACGGCTTTCCGGATGAGCCCCTAGGAAGCCATTCGTCTGTGGAGAAAATCGGCAAGACTGTTCATTGAAGATGCTGCCGGCGCTTGAGGATTGCAGTGTGCGAGCAGTTGCCGGCGCTGAATTGATTGAGGAATTGCCGGATCAGAGGGAATAGATCCGATTAGCTGAACACTCACATCCTTGCCTTTGGGTTCGATAAACTGAGAAATAACACGCTGAAGATGGTTCGCTACCGAAGTCCCAACCTGATCCGGGCAGCCCGGGTTCGCCTGATTAACCAGCAGGAGAAAATCGCTGCGCCCGTGCATCTGCTTGAGAAGCTTGATTGTAGCGTAACAATCGGTTAGCGAGGTGGGTTCCGGAGTGACTACAAGAAGAACCTCGTGGGCCAGTTTTGCGAAAAACAATACAACATCCCCTATCCCCGCGCCGGCGTCAAACAGGATTGCATCATATCTGTATTCCAGCGTGTTCATCAGCGATTCCACCTTCTCCGCTAATTCCACGGTCAGGACAGTTCCTTCCACCATGCCGGAGCCGGCCGGAAGCAGATCAAATCCTTTTGGGGTGCGCATAATTACTTCTTCCGGAGTTCTGGCGCCGTTGAGAATATCCTTGATCGTGAACTTTGGGTCGAGGCCAAGAATGATGTCAAGATTAGCCAGGCCCAGATCGGCATCGACGACAAGGATCCGCCGCCCGTTTGAAGCCAGGGAAGCAGCGAGATTTGCCGTGATAACCGTCTTGCCGACCCCTCCTTTGCCGCTGATTATTGCGATGCGGCTCGCTTTCTTTTTGTCAGCGAACATTCGGATTTTCCTCAAGGTGCAAAGTCATCAAAGCAGACCGTTCCTGGTGGGAAACCACCGTGCTGTCAATTGGCGGATGGCATATTCTCGCCCTGCCGGACTTTTTCGCCCGGTACATTTCCTGATCCGCCTGAGCGAGAAGTGCAGCGGAACTGAGCGGAGAATTCAGGTTTGTCCAAACCAGTCCGGCGCTGGTGGTCAACTCTATAATGTGTTGATCGATATGCAGGACAATATTGTTGAGGCCGGAGTGAATTCGAGTCGTGGCGTGAACAGCATCCTCAGGAGAGCATTCGGGGAGAATTATTGCGAATTCTTCGCCTCCTATGCGCGCCGCCGTGTCCATGCTCCTCAAACTGTAGTTCAGACGCGCTGCCACGGATTGGAGAACTGCATCGCCTGAACTGTGGCCGTAGGTATCATTGATTTTTTTAAAGTGATCAATGTCGATTACAATCAATCCACAGCTTCTTCCGGTTCGAAGGC
>JAHFUH010000016.1 GCA_023265215.1 Acidobacteriota bacterium | reverse complement strand
ATCAACCATTGAGACATTGTTGGTTCTCTATAGCCTATCAATCACTTTATGCAGTTTTTCGTTAACCTGCCGCGCTGTCGCCTGCAGTACAGGATTCCCTACAATGGAAAGCATTTTGAAAGCGTCAATAGCTGCAATAAATGATTTCTGGTTTTTTTCATAGACCACCACATTGCAGGGAAGAAGCAACCCCAAATCCATTTCGTGCTGCAGCGCTTGATAGGCTAACGAAGGATTGCAGGTGCCCAGGATTACATAGTTCGAGAGCTCAACACCCAGCTTTTCATTCAGTTTTTTCTTTATGTCAATTTCGCACAACACGCCGAAACCTTCAATCGCCAGAGCTTCTCTGGCCCGCTGCACTGCATTTTCAAACGGAACATCCAGGTATTTCCCATATCCATAATTCAATGTATTTGCATTTGCCATGCCCGCTCCTTTTTACTCCCGGGGAACGCCGGCATCTTGCCTGCAAATAAAAAGGATTAGCCTTGAATCCGATTATTTCAAGCAACATTTTTCCGCCGGGACAGCCGTTCCCCGAAGGAATTGTTTTGAGACAACTCGTCTTGTTTTGATTCTAATACTATACTGGAGATGATATGAGAAGCAGATCGAAACTTATTTTGTTTGGTGTTGCATGCATCCTTATAGCCCTGGCCATGTCCGGTTGCGATCGAAAGAGCATCAATGATATCCGGGCCGATCCGAGCCGCTATTCCGATCGGGAAGTCGTGATAGCGGGCAATGTTGTCAGAAGCTTCTCAGTCCTTGGCAAAGGCGCTTATGAAATCGATGACGGAACCGGAAAGCTCTGGATTGTTTCGCAGTCCGGGGTGCCCCGCAATGGGGCCCAGGTTCTTGTTAAAGGAACCGTTCGCGATGGCTACAACCTGAGCTCAATTGTCCAATTGCCCGAGCCTGTAAGTTCCGGCCTGGTCCTGATAGAAAAATCGCACAGGGCGAAATAGCGGATCGCGATTTGAATTGAGGGGACGCGGAATAAGCGGAAGAACGCTGATAAAACATGGATATTATCTGCGTTCTTCTGCGTGTTCCGTGTGCTCCACATCCCTTCCCTATTTAAGCGTTACGCGCATGTCGCAACTTTTGCAGCTATCGGCGATTCGGCAGTCAAACGAGAGTTTGTATCCCGCTGCTTCAAACTTTCCGAAATCAACCTGGTAAGCGATATCGCACATTATTTTCTGCTCATCGGCAGAAAAACCAGCTTCTTTCCATGCATCGACAAGCGGGCACTTATTCAATCGAAGCACAACAAAATCAGAGTGCTCTTGCACGATTTCATGCCCAAATGCGTCCATTTCAACTTTGCCTTCGACAAACGATGCCGCAAGCCGGTGCAGATCGGGTTTTCCCAGTTTGATCGCGAGTTGCCGGCCTTTTTCTTGCCCCCGGGCATAAAGCGCCCGCTTCAATATCTCGACAGATTTTTCCCGCCCCACTTCTTTGGACAGTTCGCGATAGATACATGCGTAAATTTTTGCGCGGTTTTTTATTTCATCTCTAAGGACAGTCAGATTGTTGCTCATCAATAGAATCTCCAATTAGTGCCATGGCGAGTCCAACGCGGCGAAACGCCACGTCTACTTTGTTTTACCGAAGCATAACGGCCGGGGCCGGTGGGCCTGGCGGCGCATCGCCCGGGTACCGGACATATTCCAAAAATAGCCCGGATGGGGGAGCCGTCCAGCGTGCAATTTCTGCCGAGGTTAATTTGTCAAAGTTTCGCAGCGCAATATTCCCGCGGCCGGATTCAACCAGAACCCCGACAATCCGGCGCACCATTTTCCACAAAAAATGGGAGGCGCCGATTCTGAACAATAGAAGGTGGCCGAAAGAGCACAGCTCGCATTCAGTTACCTCGACAAGGGTGCTTGCAGGCTCCTCCCTTTTATCACTATAAACAGCAAAATCGTGCCTGCCCACAAATGTTTTGGCCGCCTCTTGCATCCATTGGATGTTCAGCCGGTCCTTAATCCACCACACGAAGTGTTTTCCAAAAGCCGTTCTCCGGGTGGAAATCTGATAAAGGTAGAAGCGTTCTTCTGCATGGTGACGGGCGTGAAAGCGAGCGGGCACTTCCAGTGCTTCACGGACACAAATATCCGAAGGGAGGCGATCGTTAATCTGCTGCCTAAGCAAATCGGTGCGAATGGGGAGGGAAGAACGCAGGTGCGCCACTTGATGCAGCGCGTGAACCCCGGCATCCGTTCGGCCTGCGCCGACTATCTCAATGGATCTGCCGATAAACCCTTCGGCGGCTTTCCGTAGCTCTCCCTGCACGGTTCGGGCGTTCGCCTGTTCCTGCCAGCCGCGGTAGCGTGTACCCTCGTATTCAATTACCAGTTTCCATTTAGGCATCGAAGGGTGAAATCTCTCAATTTGCAATTCTACATTATAGGCCAGATCGGCCGACAACTAACGTTCCACTGTTTTCACAGGGTGTAATTGGAAGTGCGAGTCATGCTTTCCTGGGGGATTCAGCCCTGGGAACGCCGCCGTCTCGGCGGCAAGCAGTGATAAAAGACATGCATGAAGCGTTTCGTACGCATTTTGTCCAGAAATTGCAATATAACAGCGTCTGCCGGCGAGACGCCGGCGCTCCCAGGGCGCTTCATTTAATTCGTCACATCTACCCGCATGACTCGCACTTCCGATTACACCTGTTTTCAAATCCATCTGCTTGTGCGCGGCATAATCGACAATTGCGGCTGAGTGATGGAGAGCATGTCATTATTCCCGCTTAGATCGCAAATGTGATCGGCAAACCAACAGCTGCGATAGCCGGCTTCATCCAGCCTATATTTTTGGATCATCGTTCCCATCGCGCTGTCGACGATTAAAATGGGGTTTTCGAGCAGCCTTTCAATTTTCATCTTATGAAAGTTATAGTTTTGCCCTCTCCCCTTCAAGTTCGAAGCGGCCAACAGAGTTACGCTTAGACAGTAAAACTCAAAGATTCAAAAAAAGAGAATTGACTGCAACCTTTTCAGCGGCTCAGCCATCTAATAAAACAGAGTGAATGGAGTGAGGGGCTTATGCCTGGAATAATTTTGAGCTTGCTAGTGGCTGTTGCAGCGTTTGTTTTTGCATTCCATTCAGACGAAGCATATAAGCGTCCCGAAAAAAGACTGCAGGAATCGGCTCCCCAAGATACCGCAAAAAACGGCATGAGGGATGGCGAAGAACGGCCATCAGCCAAAGCCATATAGAAGAGTTCCAGGGTCTTGGACGCCTCGGCTTAAACCCAGAAAATACAGAAATAATTGCCCTACACGGCGAGTTTTTCTTGCTGTAAGCTTAAAGGCCTGTGACGAAATAAGTGACGCACTTCGCTGCATGTCCCCAGGCCTGTGGACCGCAGCCCGAGCGGGCACGGCGGGCGAGCATCTGCTTCGTTGCCGCTCCTCGACGATGTCGCCGCATCGCCTGCGTCGTCTTGCATCTGCCCGCCCGGCGCTCGCGCGGAAGGGCTTCACTTATTTTGTCACAGGCCCTGGCCGCAAATTGTGCGCGGCTTTGCTGCTTGGGAGGCTTTAGTGGTTTGGAAAAAACTCAATCATGAGAGGTGGGAGAGATGCTAACGATTCGTGTTGCTGCTGCAATTCTTTTCGGAGCTTTAGCGCTTTGGCCCCAGACGCAGGCAGTAAGTCGGGAAAAAGAAACTCCTGCTGAAGCGGATGCTCTTATTGCGGAACAGCCGAGCCATTCAGAAACCAGCCCGGGTCCGTTCACTCTAAAACTTGATCGTCCCCATTACCTTGCCCCTGAATTAAAAATATTTACATTGGCCGAAAATTCAGCGCCATCTTTCCCCGCTGATCCGTCCCAATCCTCAGCTTCACGGTCAAAAGCAGTAAATTTCGGCAATGGCTTTTTTACCAGGCGCAAAATCCACAAATATGCCAGCTACGCGACTTTGCCCCTTTTAGCGGCTGAAGGCGCAGTTGGCCAGAAGCTCCTTGATAGAACCGGCAATGACTCGGATTCGTTGCGTTCTGTCCATTCCGCTTTGGCTGCAGGAATTGGAGTGCTTTTTGGCGTGGAGACCGTCACAGGCGTGTGGAATATGCTTGAAATGCGGAAAGCTGCCAAAGTGAATACCAAACGCTTGCTCCACGGCAGCTTGATGCTTGCATCCGATATCGGTTTTATAGCCACTGCGGCTACGGCACCCCACAGGGAAGAACGGAATCGGCAAGCCGGGTTTAACACCTCGACACATAAGGCACTAGCCTATACCTCGCTAGGAGTTGCGGCATTCAGTTATGTATATATGTTGATTGCGAAATGATGCCTTCGTTTTATTGGGGCTGATTCCGACAAACATCCAAAATATAAATAGGCTCCAATGCCGTGCTTGTGGACGCAGACGCATTCGATTTTTTGCGTGAGTCCCGTCTCGCAAAGCCGGCTACGTCCACGATGATATCCGCGACCGATAATGCTTTTCTCCGCAGGCGGGATGCATTAAGATCCGTTCATGCCTATTGATTGGACGATTGCCCTGGTCCATGTGGATGGAGACAAGCAGCTGCTTGCCGAACTCGCAATGATGTTCTCACAGGACTGCCCGCGCCTGCTGCTGGAGGCGAGAGAGTCGATAGTGCAAATGGACCATTCCAAGCTGGAGCGGGCCGCCCACACCCTAAAAGGGCGTCTGGCATTTTTTGGAATTCATGATCTGCGGGACAAGGCATTGCGACTGGAAGCCATGGGCCGAATGCAGCTCTTGGATGAAGCCCCGGAATCATTGTCCGAAATCGAGGCTGACATCGAGCGCATCATTCCTGAATTCAATTCGCTGAGCCGGGAGCAGGGTAAATGAAGAATCCATCCAAGCAGCCCCCGAACAAAAACGATTTACGCGGAGTTTCAACCGATCGGGCGACCGCTCCTATACTTCAAATCAGCCGGATTTGTTGCGCGCTGATTGCCGGCGCCGTTCTTCTCATCGCAACCGATGTTATGACTTTTCACCGTCTGGATAATCCTATCCCTGACCGGCAGCATCTGGACAGCTTCCTGATCGTTCTTGCGTTTCTTGTGCTGGCGGGTGCGGTGTTTTGCGGCGTTTGGATCATGAGACAGGCGAACGTGGATGCCCGAAAAAGCGCGGAATTGCTTCATCAGGCGAAGCAGCGTGCCACGGAAATTGCAGCCCTGTATGACATTTCGCAGGATGTTTCGGTTCAACATCATCTGCCCGTTATTTTGCAGCGCATCGTGGAGCGTGCCCAATCTCTGCTGAATACCGCGGGAGGTGCTATTTTCCTTCTTGATAAGGCACAGAATGATTTTCAGATAGCGGTGGAGATTGGGGTAGGAATGCCCATCGGCACGCACCTTCCGCTAGATCAGGGACTGGGCGGACGGGTGGCGCAAACGCGGGAACCTCTGATTGTAAACAACTATAGCCAATGGCCTGAGCGAGCGACTGCCCTGAAGCAATTGCCCATCGGCGCCACGATATGCGTTCCAATGATGCGCCGCGGTGAACTGGTTGGCGTGCTCGGAGTTCACGAAGTGGTAGGGACAACGCGAGAATACACTCAGGCGGAAGCGCGGCTTTTGTCGGTTTTTGCAAACAGTGCCGCCGGCGCTGTCGAAACTGCCCGCCTGCTCGATGCTTTGAAAGAATCCGAAGAACGATTCCGGATAGCTGCCAGATGCGCCAGCGATATTGTTTATGACTGGGACCTCGCCGACGATCGCGTGGAGTACTTCGGAACAGCCTATGAAATTTCGAAAGCTGCTGCGGAGGGTACAGCCGAAAAGCGGCAGGATTTTTTTAGAAGAATACACCCGGAAGACCGCGAGCGTGTGCAGGCGGCTGTCGCGGAGCACCTCCAAAGCGACAAGCCTTTTTCCGAGGAGTACCGCATCCTGGATGAGAATAAATCCTACATCAATGTCCTGGATCGCGGCACCGCAATAAAAAACCCGCGTGGAAAACCAGTCAAACTGGTCGGCGCCATCAGCAATATCACGCAGCGCAAGCAGGCGGAACAGATGAAAACGGACTTTGTGTCATTTGTGACGCATCAGTTGCGCACGCCGCTTTCGGGCGTTAAGTGGATGCTCGAGTTGGCCGCAGACGGCGCCGAAGATCCCGAAAGCATGCGATCCTACATTCAGGATGCCCGCACCTCCACCGACAGGCTCATCGGTCTCGTGAATGATCTGCTGGATATTTCACGGCTCGAACGCGGCAAATTGGAGATTAATTATGCCCACGTGGATCTTTCCGATCTGACCCAAGGCGTCATCAAAGAAATATCGCCTCTTGTACTTGAAAAAGGACTCACGGTTTCGCTCGCGGGAGAAGAGAATCTGCCTTCGCTGTTTTCAGATCCGCAGTTGCTCCGGCAGGTTATTCTTAATCTCACATCCAACTCGTTGAAATATACTCAGGCCGGAGGCCAAGTAAAAATAGGAATCCGCCCGGAAGCGCATCAGATATGCTGGGAAATCCAGGATACCGGAATAGGCATTCCCAAAAGCGACATGGGAAAACTGTTTGAAAAATTCTATCGCGCGGGAAACGTCCTGGCGGTTGAAACAGAAGGCACGGGTTTGGGACTCTATCTGGTGCGACTGATTGTGGATCGACTGGGAGGCAATGTGTCGTGCGAATCCGAGGAAGGCGTCGGATCTACTTTCCGCTTTGCTCTTCCTTTGCAGCCCGAGAGGGTTCAATGAAAAACGCTCGAGTCCTTTTGATCGAAGACGACAAGCTTTTGCGAAAAGCGTGTGAAGCAGGCCTGCAGAAAAGGGGTATTACAATTATAACGGCTGCGGATGGTGAAGAAGGCATTCGGCAGGCGCGCGCCGGGTCCCCGGACCTCATACTCCTGGACATGCTTATGCCCAAGCTTTCCGGAATGGAAACACTCGTGGAATTGAAAAAAGACGAGCAAACCCGCAACATTCCGGTTGTGATACTCTCGAATTCGTCCATTGAGTCGACCATACAAAAAGCCTTAGATCTGGGCGCCGTGGGATATCTCGTGAAAGCTTCGCTTTCGCTGCAGCAACTGGGGGATCAGGTAATCTCCTTTCTTGAGGGAACCGGCGAGAGATTGAATTAAAAACGCCACGGATTTCACGTATTTCACTGTTTTTTAAATAGCCGAATCCGTGGAACCTGTGGCTGCTTTTGTTTTTGGAATAGGCTCTATGATCATAGGCATCAGCGGAGGAACCGGAGCCGGCAAGACAACGGTCGCGCAAAAAATCATAGAGGAAATCGGCGAATCAAGAGTCGTATGCCTGCCGCAGGATTTATACTACCGCGATTTGGGAGATATGCCTGTTGCGGATCGCGCACAGATAAATTTCGACCACCCGGACGCTTATGACAACGCCCTGCTGCTGTATCAGCTGGAGACGCTGCAGAGCGGCAGATACATTGACAGGCCAATCTATAACTTCTCAACTCATTCGCGCCAGCCTGAGACAACCCACGTAGAACCGCTTCCGGTAATCCTTGTGGAAGGCATTCTTATCTTTCACTATCCAAGAATGCGCCAATTGATGGATTTGAAAATATTCGTGGATTGCGATCCGGACAT
The DNA here is from genome assembly GCA_023265215.1 of Acidobacteriota bacterium. GTDB lineage: Bacteria > Acidobacteriota > UBA6911 > UBA6911 > UBA6911 > UBA6911. Next base: position 17,591 of record JAHFUH010000016.1, on the reverse strand, counting down.
CCGTTTTATCCGCAGGCTGCAACGGGACATCCGCGAACGCGGACGCAGCGTGGAATCGGTAATCTCACAATATCTTTCCACCGTGCGGCCCATGCATCAGCAATATGTAGCGCCGTCGATGCATTGCGCCGATATCATTCTCCCGGGGACCGGAGACAACCGGGCGGCTGTAGATCGGATAGTCGGCAAGATCCGAACAGGCGTTCCTTGATGATGGGGTCCCGTTCATTCCGGAACACGACAGCAGAACGCGTATATTGATGCCGGTCCGAAAGTCCAGCAATTCCGTCTTCGTTCCAGCGGTATGGTTTGGACCGGGCATAATCCTGCGGTAGAAAATCCCAGGCATCCCCACCCGGGCTGTAATCCTCGCGCAAGGCTCCCCATGTGCGCTCGCTTAGTTGGGGCCCCAGCATTTCCAGTGGGCTTTTGCTCACGCGATTCAATGAGCCGAATTGGCTCCTAAATCATGGGAGGCTCTCGATCTAAAATCCTCAGATCCAAAATTCAGGGTACTTGCGGGTTTTGGGAATGTTGTTCACCAGGAGCGCGACAACCAGCATGATAATCGCGCCCAATCCCGCCGGCATGATGGGATAAAGAAATCCCAGATTATGCACCTTCTCACCGCCGATGACGGCGATCAATGCGGTGGCTCCTCCGGGAGGATGCAGTGTTTTGGTGATATGCATCAACGCAAGAGCGGTAGCCACAGCAATGGCGGCGGCCATCCACATGCATGGATGGAACAATTTGTAGGATGCGACGCCGATAAATCCTGAAAACACATGGCCCCCGATAAGATTCCTCGGCTGAGCCAGGGGACTCTTGATGGCTCCGTAGACGAGAACGGCGGAGGCGCCAAAGGAGCCAAGCATCAGGTTCATATCCGAGCCGTCAAGAATGACGTAATTCAGGTATGCAACGGCGGAGATTCCTAGAAATGCGCCCATCCACGACCAAACAATCTCGGAAAGGCTTACCCGCGGCGGAGTGCTGGTGACGCCGCGCATTTTCTTCAGATAACCATTGCCTGAAATTGTCATAACAGATTATGGCCACAGAGTGCTTTGCAAGCTCGATTATTAAAAGGAAACGCGGACAATATCGGCTCGCGATACGATTCCAACAAGGCATCCTTGGGAGTCAACGACTGGAACCCGATTAATGTTATTTTTCGCCAAAACAGTTGTGATCTGCCGGAGAGTCGCATCTTCATGCACGGTTATTACGGGAGTGGTCATGATGTCTTCGGCATTCTTCTCCCGTATGGTCATGGCGAAGCAACACTGGTTATTTATGCAGTCCGCAATGACCTCCATCAGGCTTTTTGCCGTGCGATCACCCATATGGGAACAAAAGTCCTTTTCAGAGATGATTCCCAGGACTCGCATGTCCGCGTCAATGACGGGAACACCGGAGATTTCGTTTGATGCCAATATCCCGGCCACATCCCTGAGCGGAGTATCTCTTCGAATTGTATAGACGGTCCGGGTCATCAGGTCCCGGGCTCTTAAAGAGCCGGCAATCCGGTCCAGCGCATGCCTGTATGCGTGGGAATAGACCTCCTTCAAATCACCAGGCGTTATGTCGAGATACCCCGGAATTTCCTTCATTGCTTCGTAGATATCGCTATCGCTAATTTCCGGCCTAAACAGCGATCTCTTATCTTTTTCCTCGCCCTGACTCATTTTTATTGCAGCCTATTCAAAATCTGATCACAAATTGGAAATTTCGACGATGCACGAGACACAAAGTCTCGCGGGTATTTATCTCTCAAAGAAAGATGGCTGTCATTGATCTAAGTCAAGTTTTTTGCGGTTATGTTGAAATAACATACCGCTCGGATAACACGATGTCCAAACCCTGGGTTTTGTTTCTTGGAGGGAAACTTCCTGTGAAAAATTTTAAAGCGTATTCGGCCATTCTCTTGACGGCCTTCATAATTGTGGTTTCCCCTTCGTATGCGCAGATGCAGTGCATATGCCACAGCAAACAGCCTGCTATGAGACGTATGCATGAGACTATCGGCATGACGGGATGTGGCAATTGTCATAAACAAAATGAAAACCTGATGTCGAAAAGAAATGCAAAGGACTCCGCTACGAAAGCAAGCCTGGCAAAACGCATAAGGGAGGATGAATCATGTGTCCCTTGCCATGATTCGCAAGGGGCAATCAAGAAGGAGATCCATTCCAGCAAAAGCACAATGGGTATTTCCGGAACGTTATATTGCCCGAAAGACAAGTTGAGATTTTCCCCTGACATCAAATCATGTTCAAAATGTGGAGGGATTTTACTGAATATTGACGAAATTATGACGAAATCACGCAAAAGCCCCTCCAATGAAATTTGCATGGAGTGCCATAGGGTGGAAGAAGTGCAACAGATCGAGCGGCACACAATATTCAATAATGAAAAACTTAGAAAGTGCCTCGATTGCCACAAAGGACACGACGATTGCGGAAGCTGCCATCATTAAAAGGAATCGGCGTTTCTGCTGAGTGCAGTGCATGTGGGTTTAATAATTCGCTTATAATGAAGAGGAATCCCATGACGGAAAACATGCACTTCTTGTTTCAAAAGCCCACCATAGGGGACCCCAAAAAACAATTATCTTGATTCAAATCAAGTTTATTTTTAAAAACATCTGTAAGATGTCGTACGTGAGCAGGCAATAACAACTTAATGTTTGGAGGATTATTTGCATATGGAAATGTTCTGCTACCAATGTGAACAAACTTTCGGCGGTCGTGGATGTGACAAATCGGGTGTATGCGGAAAAGATGCAAAAGTAGCCGCATTGCAGGATCTGCTGGTATACGCCGCAAAGGGTGTAAGCCAATATGCAAATCGTGCACGCCAGCTGGGCGCGAGCGATCAGACAGTAGACCTTTTTGTAGTGGAGGCTCTGTTCACAACCGTTACAAATGTGAACTTTGATCCTGCCCGCGTCGAAGCAATGGTTCAAAAGGCGGCGACGATCAAAAAGAGCGCCCATCAACTCTATGAGGATGCTTGCCGGCGAGCAGGTCGCCAGCCGGAAAATCCGGAGGGCCCGGCTCAGTGGACCCCGGCATCATCAATGGACGGCTTATTGGAGCAGGCGGCTCAAGTCGGAATCAAGCAAGCCAAGGCGGCTTTCGGCGATGATCTTGCCGGGCTGCAGGAGCTCTTAATATACGGCGTGAAGGGAATGGCGGCATATGTGGACCATGCGCATCTGCTGGGCAAAGATGACGACAAAGTTTTCGCGTTTATTCATGAAGCTCTTGATTACCTGACGAATAAAAATCCCCAGGTCGATAAACTCCTGGCTTTGAGCTTGAAATGCGGTGAGGTCAATCTTGCGGTAATGGAAATGCTCGACGCTGTCCATACCGGAGCCTTTGGGAACCCCGTGCCGACAAAAGTGCGGATCACACCGGTCAAAGGCAAGGCGATCCTTGTTTCCGGCCATGATCTTAAAGATTTGGTGGGACTCCTGGAGCAGACCCAGGGAACCGGCATCAATGTTTATACTCATGGAGAAATGCTGCCGGCGCATGGCTATCCGAATTTAAACAAATACAAACACCTCGTAGGCAACTATGGCGGGGCATGGCAAGATCAGGCCAAAGAGTTTAATGCATTCCCCGGCTCAATTCTCATGACGACCAACTGCATCCAGTCTCCTCGGGATGGCTATAAAAGACGCATTTTTACTTCCGGCTTAGTCGCCTGGCCGGGCGTGGCTCATATACAAAACGGTGATTTCTCTCCATTGATTAAAGCTGCTTTGGACTTGCCTGGCTTTGCCTCAGACGAGCCCGAAAAATCAATTCTGGTCGGCTTTGGTCACAATGCCGTATTGGGAGTTGCAGACAAGGTCATCGAAGCGGTCAAAGCGGGACAGGTGCGCCGATTTTTCCTGATCGGCGGCTGCGATGGCGCAAAGTCCGGTCGCAACTATTACACTGAATTTGCCGAAGCAGTGCCGAAGGATTGCGTCATTCTCACGCTTGCCTGCGGTAAATATCGCTTCAATAAGTTGGAATTTGGCGATATTGGAGGAATCCCACGTTTGTTGGATTGCGGTCAGTGCAATGACGCTTATTCCGCAATCAAGATTGCGAGTGCTTTGGCACAAGCGTTTAATTGCGGAGTCAACGACCTTCCGCTTTCGCTAATCCTGTCCTGGTATGAACAGAAAGCGTGTGTGATTCTCTTAACACTGCTGTATCTCGGAATTAAAAACATTCGACTTGGGCCTAGCCTGCCGGCGTTCATCACTCCGGCCGTGCTCAACGTACTGGTGGAAAAATTTAGCATCAAGCCGACCACAACAGTCGAAGCGGACCTTAAAGCATCGTTATCTGCGGCCTAAGGCCACTAATCCTGGGCTAGCGGTTAATTCGCTTTAGAGTAAACCGCCCGCCTATGGCAGGGCGAAAAGGCTCTGCGATTGCGGTGCATGCGTCCCGGAGGGACGCTGTGAAAATAGCCCGGCACTTCAGTGCCGGGATTAAAGGAAGGATGAGAGAAGAAGTCCCGTAGGGACGATTGAAGTGTCGAGGTATCCAACAACTCAGTCGTCCCGTACGGGACTAGGATTGTGGTTTTCGACGAGTCCCGGCACTCAAACGAAATCGCATCATAAAGTGCCGCGCCTTCGGCGCTTCATCACCAACAACCTAATCCCGGCCTGACGGCCGGGCCTATTCACTGGCGGCCTTTCGGGCCTCATTTTGCGTCCTGAGAGATGAGGGCCAATCCAAACCCACAGTGTTACCTGTGGGTAACAGCGAGTGCTCTGCGGGTGGAGTGTTCATTTCAAAAGCATTGTGGAATTAACCCCTGAAGCCTTCAAACACTTATTTACCTTGAGGCACCGAGGCCAGATCTGCAGTAAGATCGGATCCGTCGCCGCGGCCATCCTAATACTCGGACAGGCTCCTATGAGCCCAGCACTTCTCTGATTTGCCCGATAGCCCAATCGACTTCCTTTTCTGCGATGACATAAGGAGGCATGAAATAAAGCACATTCCCCAATGGGCGAAGCAATAGATTTCTTCGAAGGAATTCGGTTGCCAGAAGCGGACCATTGTGGTCAAGATAACCGCCGGCTTCCCGTGTTTGCTTATCTTGAACAACCTCAATTATCCCAACGCCCCCGATCACTCGTACGTTTCCAACATGTTCGAAAGCGGTAAGAGGTTCGAGCCCTGTGCGCAGCTGGCGTTCCAAGGCGGCTATCCGATCGAGAACATTTTCAGTGCGAAACAGCTCAAGGCTGGCCAGAGCCACGGCGCAGCTTAGCGGGTTGGCTGTATAAGAATGGCCGTGAAAAAACGTCTTGCTGCGATCGTCGCTTAAAAATGCCTCATAGATACGTTCCGTGGTCGCAGTTACACCCATCGGAAGATACCCGGCCGTAAGTGCTTTGGACAAGCAAATGATATCCGGCCGGACCGAGGCGTGTTCGCAAGCGAACATTTTTCCGGTTCGGCCAAAGCCTGTAAGAACCTCATCGGCGATCAAAAGCGTTCCATATTGATGGCAGAGCCGGCGGACTCCGGCAAGAAATTCAGCGGGCCATACGATCATGCCGCCGGCGCCTTGCAGCATTGGTTCGATTATCACTGCAGCCACTTCATTGCCTTTTGATTGCAGGCATCGTTCCAAATCTTTCAAACAATCGATACTGCAGGAAGCGGGATTCAGGCTAAGCGGACAGCGATAACAATAGGGAGCGTGGGATCTTACTACAGAAAAAAGCAGGGGGGAGAAGGGATGAGTGAACGGTGAATCGGCGCTTATCGACATTGCTCCAACCGTGTCTCCGTGATAGGCGTGTTGAAGGGCTATAAAGGTGCTGCGCTGCGATTCGCCGCGATTTTGCCAGTATTGGTATGCCATCTTCAGAGCGGCTTCCACCGCCGTAGATCCGTTATCAGAGTAAAAAACACGCGAGATTCCGGCCGGCAAGATTTCAATAAGCTGTTCGGCCAGTTCGACTGCAGGTCTATGCGTACAGCCCGCAAATAGAACATGTTCCAAAGTCCTTGCCTGTGAAGCCAAGGCTTCGTTTAACTTGGGATGGCAGTGCCCGTGAATGTTTACCCACCAGGAAGAGATTCCGTCCAGCACGCGCCTTCCGTCTTCCAAATATAGATAGACGCCTTCCCCACGATTAACAGCAAGAGGCGGTGGGGCCGTGTGCATTTGAGTGTATGGATGCCACAAATGGGCATGATCCCTTCGGATCAAATCAAGTTCTGAAACGCCGGATCGATATTGGCTCATTGTAAATACTCCAAGAGCCGGCTGCTTGGATCCAACCCGGTTTGCGCCCATGCCGCCAGATTTTCCGGATCAAGCGAAGGGAAATTGGGCAGTTCGCCAAGAACGTGGACCTTGCCAAAATGCTCGATGGCATGACGATTTTCTTTGTTGGGATTGCCGACCATGACTACTCCTGCGATCCGTTGTGAATGATAATGCAGGATTTCCAGAGTCATGAGCGTGTGGTTGATGGTGCCCAGGGTTGAAAGCGCAACGACAAGGACCGGCAATCCAAGTTTTTTCATCAGATCGAGCATCATCTGCCGGCTATTGATAGGTACCAGCACGCCGCCGGCGCCTTCCACGAACCAACTCAATTCATCACGGGAAGTTGAAGCCATTTGTGTCAAATGCTCCAGATCGATCTCTGTTCCCGCCAGCCGGGCTGCAAGGTGTGGAGATAAACTGCCGCGCAGCCGGATTCCCGCGTCGAAAATTTCCCGATCTGCACAATTGCCCAAAGTTCGTACCGTGGCGGTATCATCCGTTTCCTCGATGCCGGTTTGAATCGGCTTCCAATAACGCAACGGCGTGATATTTCGGAAACGATGCATTAGAGCGGCTGCCACAACGGTTTTGCCTATGTTAGTGCCGGTTCCTGATATGAATATTCCATGCATTTTACTTTTCCAATGGCGTCTGGATGGATGAATGGCTTGAGGCCGATATATTTCCCGGGTGTTTTTCGAGAGCTTTCGCTAAGGTTACAGCGCACCGGGACAATACCAGCGGATCGAGATTCGTGTTAATGGAAATTCTGAGCCTGGCTGTTCCGTCCGGAACGGTAGGTGGACGGATAGCTCGAATGTCAAAGCCCTGTTCATGCATCGCGGCCGCTACTGCAATTGCCCGGTTGTTTTCACCGACAATCACCGGAATAATCTGGGAGCGCCCAGGAGGGGAATATACGCCATGCTGGGCCAACGCCGATCTCATATGGGCTGCCAAATCGAACAGTTTTTGCCGCCGTTGAGGTTCGGATACTACGAGCTCCAGTGCCGCGTCTATAGCATCAGCGATAGCCGGATACGGCGCTGTGGAAAAAATGAAGGTGCGTGCTCGCTGGATCAGATAATCAATTGCCCAGCGAGGGCCCGCTACAAATGCGCCGCTGGCGCCCAGAGCCTTGCCCGCCGGATTTACCGACAGGAAGACGTCACGGCCTATGCCCATCTTATCGATCAGCCCGCTTCCATTAGTGCCATAAACGCCAACGGCATGTGCTTCGTCAACGATTAATGCCGTGTTGGTGTTGTGACACAGGTCGGCGTAGTCAAGAAGCGGAGCTTCGTCTCCATCCATGCTGAAGAGAGATTCGGTAACCAGAAATTTCTGGCCCTGCCCCTTTTCGGCTGAGATCAGGCTTTTCAGTGCACGAGAATCACGATGTGCAAATATGATCCGGCGAGCTCGCGAAAGCCTCAACCCATCGATTAGGCTGGCATGATTGAATTCATCCGAAAATACGACGTCACCGGCTTCCAGAAATGAAGTCAGGACCCCCAAGTTGCCTAAATAGCCGCTTCCGAAGTAAAGCGCCGCTTCTGTTCCTTTGAATGTCGCAAAACGGCGTTCAAGAGCGGCAAAGCATAGCCGTTCTCCTCGAAGCAGCCGCGAACCGGTTGAGCCGCATCCCTCGCGCATTACCGCTTCTATCATGCGTTTGTTGATGAGCGGATGCGCAGCGAGTCCCAGGTAGTCATTGGACGAAAGGTCGATTCCGCCGGGCGGGCTTAATTTTCGACGCTCTCCGGCCAAGTCGAGCGCATCGAGCTGCTTGAGTATTCTCTGTTCCAATGTGTTTGAAGTCACTGTCAATCTCTATGAGACGTTTCGGATTGGAGCTTGTCGCCGGAAGCCGAGCGCAGCCGCATGCCCAAACGGTCCAGGAGCAATTGATCGTTGTGAACTTCAGGATTGAGAGTCGTCAGCAGTTTTTCTCCCAGAAAAATGGAATTCGCCCCGGCGACGAAGCAAAGTGCTTGCGCTTCATCGCAAAGTGATAGACGGCCGGCGCTAAGCCGCACAATAGATTCAGGCATCAGTATCCGGGCGCAAGCTATCATGCGGACCAGGTCGAACACGTCGATCTCGCCCTGATTCGCCAATGGCGTTCCTTCGATCCGTACCAGCAGGTTGATCGGTACGCTTTCCGGGTGGGGTTGCAGGGAGGCCAGTTGTTGTAGAAGCAGGTAACGATCCCTGCGCGATTCTCCCATCCCGATGATTCCGCCACAGCAGATGGAGATGCCCGCGCTCCGCACTCGCTGGAGTGTTCTGATGCGATCTTCGTATGTGCGTGTGGTAATGATTTTGCCGTAGAACTCCGGAGAGGTGTCGAGGTTATGGTTGTAGGATGTCAGACCCGCCGCCGCGAGAGCTTCCGCCTGACTGTCATCCAGCATTCCCATTGTGCAACAAACTTCGAGACCTAGAGCGGCGACGGACCGCACGAGGATTAAAACCCGCTCAAAATCAGATCCGCCGGGCACATCGCGCCAGGCCGCGCCCATGCAAAAACGTGTAGCTCCCATCATGCGCGCTTTTTCGGCAGCGGCGGTTACGTCTCCCAGACTCATTAAGGGAGTTCTGTTGAGCCCCTTATCGTGATGTGCGGATTGTGGACAATACGAACAATCGTCCGGGCATCCCCCACTTTTAATATTGAGCAGGGATGCTCCCTGGACTTCGTCTGGAGCGTGAAAGGCATGATGGCAGACTTGTGCACGAAATATCAGCTCGGGCAAGGGCAATGTGTAAATCTCAGCGATCTCGTCTTCAGTCCAATCATGCCGAATTTTAGGGATGATCATATTTTCATGATACCTGCACAGTAAGAAATAACCATAGCCCGCATGGGCGTGCTTGAATCAATGGAGATTTCAGCCCATCCAGACAGAACCGGATGATTCTAAGGGCTTTCTCTCAATGCTGCAAGATTAGCATTGGCTCGAAATGCAAATATTGCGTCCGATCATTACTTTAAATTTTGGCTGATGTTGAGAATATCCAAGGCATAGAAGGAGTCCCGAAGGGCATGCGCGTCAAGCTAAGTCGCATTTCCGGAGCGCCGAAGGCGCGGCGCAGCAAAGCCCAGGGTGAAGGAGCACGCGGCAGCGGGCTCCGAAACCCTGGGTACAAAAGGGGATGTGCAAAGAGCCCTGAAAGGGCGGCACAATCGGCTTGTTTCGCCCTTTCAGGGCTCTTCCTCTTTCACCCCCTAACCCAGGGCTTCGGCCGCTTTGCGGCCTTCGCCCTGGGCTTTGCTGTGCCGCGCTTTCAGCGCTGGGACTTGCTCTCTCTTAGCTTGCCGCGCATGCCTTTCAGGGCTTTTTCTATTTGTTGCTTAGGGCGTGTCTGGAGTTCTGAAATTAGAGCCTCGAAGAGGCGAAAGAATATAGCCCCGCCGTGAGGCCGGGGTAAAGATAGCCATAAATTGAGCGCCGAAGGTGCGGCACAAAACTTAACTTCGGCAATATTGAATTTTCACAGGGCAACTCTTTAACTCGGAATCGAGGTCAAGGATGCTGATGCCAAAAGGTCCGGAATCTTAAAACTTATAGGTTAGTTCGAGAAAGCCGTAGTTGGCATTCTTGCCTTTGGGATAAATGCTTTCCACTACCTGACAGCCCTGAGCATGTGCGAAGTAAATGCCGGCGGACACGCGTTTGTTAATCTGCCAGTCTGCGCTAGTGTCGTATAACCTCGCCAGCCAGCGATTGCCGTTGCTTGGTCGGCCTGAAAAGCCGAAAGTCCAAGGCTGGAACGCTCCTCCGCCTTGGTACCATAGATCGGCTGCATGAGCCAGGCGGAGCCAGTGAGCGTCGCTCCGCAAAGTCAACCGAGCATGGGGTCTCAAGATCAGTTCCGCAAATGCATCCTGGTTGTTCATCAGGTTATAGAATGGGAATCTCGAATATATCCGAGGCGTTGGAAGGACCTGGAAGAAGGTTCCGTGCGTGTTATCTGCCGGATTCGAGTCCCCGCTGCCGTGGTGAGCGCCGAAACGAATCCACGGCTTCACGCTTTTCAAGAGCGATGGCTGAAACCCTGCTTCTATGGAGGCAGCCCCAGCGCGGTGATTCAAAATGCCCCATTTGCCTGCCTGCACGGCGCCCCAGAATAGAAAGTCTATCGTACCGGCTGTAGTTTCACGCGCCCGGAGATAATGACCGCCTATAGTGGCGATACGAATTTTATCGAAATCCGCGCGGCGTATCGCCAGGGGCCTGTTATCTGTTTTGAGAGTTGTCCTCCAGTCGTGGTAGTACAGGCCAAAAAGGCGGAATTCACCCGCAGGTTTTTTCCCCGGCAGTGAACGGGTATACGCCCCATAAAAAACACTGATTGGCAACGTGCCCCATCCATCCACCTGGAACGCTCCACGTGTAGGGACCGCTCCCAACAGGGTGAGGTTGGCGGAAGTTCCGGCATAGGTGTACTGGATGCCGTCGAAGCTCCGGCCTACATGACTGAAGCCGAAAGGTCCAAGGAGTCTTTGAGACACACGGTCGCGTTTCACCGCTGCTAATGTAGCATTGGCAGGCGTCGTTTCCGCGCCGTCCGAGAATTCGAAGCGCCCAATCCTCAGGCTTTGTTTTCCTTGCAGGTCGAGATTCTTGATGCGGATGAACGCCTGCTTGGGGAAAAGCATCGAACGGTTGAGCCCGTCGTTTGTGGCTGCGAAGTATGTTGCTCCGAGGCCCATCTGGCCCTGTGTTCCGGGTGAGATTGCATTGTCCGGCAGGCCTAATAAAACCGGCGCTTCCAAATCTATCTGCCAATCAAATTTCTTTGTTTGGCGGCGTGCGCCGAATTTAAGGGTTGAGCCTGAGAAGGCATAATCGGAGTCCGCCGCACCGTCGAACCAGTCCCATATTTCCACACGGGATCGTATGGACCCAGACCACGTCACTTTGTCGGCATCGGCGCCGGATTGGCCGAACAAGGGGAAACAACCACAAATAATTATAAGAACGATGCAGATGTGTAATCGACAGTTTGTTCTCATTCCGGCTCCCGATAAAGACCGACGCTTCGCGTCAGAGCCTGGCCTGCGAGCATAAGATAGCGAATGCCGGTTTTTTTCAATAGGTTCTTAAATGGCTCTGCCATTGTTGAGAGATGAGTTTCCAGGAAGCGCCGCGTTGCATCCTCGGTTATCTCGGCATGCTCGGAATCATTGCATGCCCGTGCATAGGCTTCCTTCATGCAAAGATATCCGACGAAATCCGCCTCGACAGAGATGTGATCGCAAGCTTCGCGGGATGCCGGGTTATAACCGAAAGCCTCATAGTAGCGGAGCAATTCAGACATAAGGCCACCCAGTTCCACCCCTCTATGGTAGCTCACCTCACGAGGCGAAACAGGACCTCCAGGCCCGAAGAGCGAATGATACAGGCTTTCAGACGCTTCGGCTTGCGCTGCTTCGGCTGCTTCCAGCAGATCCGAATCCGATAGGCTGGCAATTAAATCCAGCAGCGTTTCACGCCACCCGGCGGACGGGCATTCAAACAGCATGCCGATCGAGCGCCAACGGGCGCAATTCTCGATCAGATTTTTGCTTTTGCGATCGAGTGCATGGAGTTGCGCGCTCATGGTTCTGCCCGCCTCAAAAGGGAAACCCACCCAGTGCGCATTTTGCGCGATCCGATTTCTCCGTGCGATCCTTCCCAGACCGCAAAGGCAACCTGCGTTCGCATGCCGGACCCCAGGCTGGCCGGAAGTTTGCGATTGATGACAACCATCCAACCATCTTTGGTCCACACACCTTTGCCGCTGGATCCGGATCGAGCTTCCGGCTTTAGCGTTCCGGGGCCCTCGGCTACCAGGTCTTCGACAGGGGACTCCCGCGGACCGTTCCGCTGATTACCCAGAGCTTGTGCCGGCATGTAACGCGTTGACATTTCTTTTTGGCCGGCCGATCCAGTCTCGAGAGGAGGAGCCTGAAAAGGATAGTGGTCGACCGCTGCATTTGGATACAGGTCCCGGATATTGCCTCCTCTGCCGCTTGCCCAGGCTTGCCAGTCGGCCCGCCATAGGGTGACTTCTACAGGACGGTTGGCCTCGCCCATTTGCGGAGATGGTAGATCCTTTGCAACGGCTTTGGGCAGCTGCACGGCGCAACTGTCCACCGCAAGTCCCGGTCCGGGCGTGTCGTCTTTGCGGGGGTCCAGCCATTGGAGCCGGAATCCGATGATAGTTCCGTTGGTAATTGCTCTGACGCGGACTTCACTCGTCGAAGCCTTTGTTAAGCGAGGATCCACAACATCCTGCAGAAGCATTGCAGCCGCATATTCTGGGGCATGATCCCAAATTGCGTCGCCGGGATCGCTTGGGATGGCCGATACGGGGATTGCAACGACCTCGCCGATTGTCTTGGGCGCATTGCGGCAGGCAGAGCCGGCCAGCAGACTCAGAATAGCGAATAGAGCAAAAAGGCGGAAAGCAAGCCTCATGGGCCCTCCTTAAGGACAATTTGTGCGCACGATCTGGAACTTGGGATCATACGCTGCACGGATGTAAACAGGCTCCGTCAGGGGAACGCGGACGAGGGTTGAGTTTTTTTCATCCATGCCGGTGACTGTCTCCCCTTCCCGGCGCCATCGATGGACAATGGATTCTGTGGATCCGAACAGACAAAGAAGCCCAGCCAGATCGGAATCCTTCGATGCTGAACGATAGGTTTTTCTTGCCGCTTCCACCCCTGGACCGAACATCTGGTTCAGGAACGGCAATGACGCGTGGAGGGGCGGAATGTAATAGATATTCGGCTCCAGCCCAAATTGTGGGAAAAGAGGAAGCGCGACTTTCCGGATATGCACGAGATAATCAATTGGGTTATCGGCGCTTGCCTTTGCAGGTTCCGAGATAAAGCCTGTCAGCCTGATCTTGCCGATGCAGTTTAGGAAGCATTGAGGTTGCAGACCCTGCTCGATCTTCGGGAAGCAGGCAATGCATTTTTCCCCAGTTCCCACCATCGGATTGAAGAAGGATTTTTTATAAGGACAAGCCCTCAGGCATTCCTGATATCCTCGACAACGCCCCTGATCCAACAGTACGATTCCATCATCCGGGCGTTTATAGATGGATCCGCGCGGACAGCCGGCCAGACAGGCAGGGTAGGTGCAGTGGTTGCAGATGCGCGCCAGATAGAAGAACCAGTTCATGTGAGGAATCGAAAAACCGGCGCCTTTGTCCACCTGGCCGGTGCAATCGTCTTCGCCATTATTCGGATAAGCATAGTCATCCGAGGTTGGTTTCCATCCAAGAACCCGCTCGCCGGCGGGTGCAGCTTCGAAAATGGTCTGGCCTTCATACCTGTTCTCCCGCCAACTCTGGCCGCCGAGCGATTCCAGCAGCTTTAGGTCCCATGCCAGCGGGTAGCTGCCGTACGGTTTTGTTTCAACGTTATTCCAGAGCATATATTCCTGGCCCTGGCCGGAAGTCCACGTCGTTTTGCAAGCAAGAGTGCAGGTTTGGCACGCGATGCACTTGTTAATGTCGAAAACCGCCGCGAACTGTTTTTTGGGGCGCGCTTCCGGATACCAGTAAGACATTTGTCTGCCAATCTGCCAGTTATAGACCCGAGCCATCTCTATTTCTCCTTCTCCTTTGATCCGGAAATATATTCCCCAGCCAGGTAGCGATCCATGGAGGGAGATTCATATCGGGGACGGATGCCGAGGGCGGCTGGTCTCCAAAGACCAGTCTTGTCAATCCCGCCTGCCTCAGCCCTGGTGATCTTCACGATCGCCTCACGCGGCGCTCCTGTCGGGCAATGCACATCCGGCATAAATCCTTTCCCGATGCTTTGTCCGTAAGTGCCTTTCCTTGCCAGGGAGTCCGTCATCAATGTCGGTTTGAGCCAGCCTCTCGTTGGGGATTGGTGCGAGCCCGAGCGGAACATGGCCTGGTAGTTTGTTCTGGGATTCTTTGCCAAACCATCGGGCCGGCTTTTCTGACCTTCAACGGAACCAGGCGTGGCGCCATACATATTAAACCACATACGGGTGACGCCGCGCGGAGTGCCTGGATAATAGCGGGCGCGGCACAGGAGCCGCGCAAACTCCATGTCGCGCTTGTTGGTTTGCCAGCCTCGAAAAGGTCGATCTTCGGGATCCCCATCGATCCAGACGTAATCTCCGTCCTGAACGCCGAGCTCCTTGGCATCGGACGGATTGATGTCGACGTAGCCTTCCGATACGAAGGGAGTGCGTTTGTCGTGTCGATAGATGTCGCCAAATGGGCCAAACAAAATAGCAATCATATCTGTATCGACGGGGGTTGTGTGAGCTCCATGACGGAACTTAGGCGTATGAAAAATAAACCGATATCCTTCACGGGCGCGTGGATGGGAGGTTTTGCGTACTTCATCCCAGGTGAGAACGACATTTCGCCCGCAGCGAGTTTCACATGAAAGATCATTTCGCGCCACGCCGTAGTCTTCAGGCCCGGCCGGCCGGATTGCTTCATGTTTCGGGGCCACGATTACATTAGGTTCGTAGAATGTGGAGTCGACAGGCTCCCGATGAACGGGCAGGTTTTCGCCCGCCTCGATGAATTCGTTTTCCTCGCGATAAAATTCAAGGCGTCCGCTTTTGGTGTACCAGGGGCGTGAGTCGGTAATCTGTTCGTATCCCACGGCTTTGGGCGTAGTGCGGCTATTCATCAGCGCGGGCACGCCTTCTTTAGCCTTGGCCTCCAGGTCGGCAAACTTGTAGCCTTTGGTATTTGTCGAATGGTCCAGAACGCGCTGGAGATAAATATCGGTGCGGCCATCCCGGACGAATTTCCAGTAGTCTTCAAAGCGACGGTCTCCGGTCAGCTCCGCAAGCTTGGAGCCCACCAGCGCCAACACGTCGATATCACCAATCGTGTTGAAGATACGCTTAAGAGGCGTGCGCGGGAAGACCTGCAGAAAAGGATTGGTGACGGAAGCCGTCATATCGGGATGTTTCAGCTCCGCCCAGGAATCGACGCCAAAAACGATGTCTGCCCATTCACAGGAGGTGGACCACCACCATTCATTGACGGCAACCATTTCGATCCGGGGAAGGACGTTCACAACCGTGTTGTAGTGCCATTTGACGTTTCCAAGAATGGAATTCGCATTGGCAAACCATAGTGATTTAGTGGGAGCCGGCATATGGGTGGAGCCGGTGAGCACTTTCTTTCCGACACGAAGAATGTGGTCTTCATGGTTGTAATAATGTGCGGATTCCGCTTTCCAATACTGGCGTCCCCGCGCGGGTTTAGCCGGATCCAGTTCCATATCGAAGGGATTTTCGTTTATATATTGCGGCGAGCCATTGAATAAGGCGACACGATAGTTTCCCGCGTAAGAACCAACGTTCCCCCCGATTTTCCCCACATTTCCTGTGAGAGCTGCCAACAGGAAAATGTCACGATCCTTATTGTCATTGTTGAAGAATTGGTTGGGACCCATGCCGACGGCAAAGAGCGTGGTCCCTGGCGTTTGGGCTACGCTGCGGGCCAGCGATTCCACAGCCTGAGCCGGAGCCCATGTGAGTTCTTCAACCGTTTTCGGATCAAAGTGGGCGGCATATTCCCGCACCAGATCGAATACCGGGCGGCAGCGGACCTTCTTCCCGTCGGCCATGGTTACTTCGACCGAGCCTTCCAGCAACGGATCTCCCAAATTGCAATTCTTGCCCACCATATCGCGGGTGAGAGGCTTAGGCGCGCCGGATCCGCGATCCCACCAAATATAGTCGCCCCACTCTTCGCGTATTTTTTCGGGAATAATCATCTGGTCCTGAGTTTCGGCCGGAGGCTCTTTCTCCCCGGTCTTCAGAATCCGGGCGTTCTTCAGGACGGCAGGCGATCCGCCGAATACATCCTGCGCGCGCAGATATTTCAGAGTGTCCATGCGAACGAGAATCGGCAGATCGGTCCATCGTCGGATATAATCCAGATCATAGAGTTTGTCCCGCAGAATCACATTGGCAAGGCCTAACGCCAAAGCCGGAGTAGTGCCGGGACGGACTACAATTACATCGTCCCCTTTGCTTGCTGTTGCCGAATATTCACAGGCGATCACCACCACCCGGACTCCCTTGAGTCGGGCTTCGGTGAGCCAATGCGCGTCGGGCATTTTGGTGGCTATCCAGTTCATTCCCCACACAACCAGGGTTTTGCAGTGTTCTACAGCCGAGAGATCGAACTCTACCGTCTGCTGCCCGGTCACCATCGGATGTCCAGGAGGCAGATCCGTATGCCAGGAGTAATTATCGAATCCCCGCCCCCCCAGGGCCGCGTCGGGAACAACTTTGCGGATATGGGTGTCCAGCAGCGCCATCGAATTTGCCATTCGATACAGACCGAATACTCGTGTAATTCCCAACAGCGGCATACCGCCGCGGAATTTGAGCGCCTGAACTCCTGCGCCTTTCATGGCCTCGATAACGAGATCATCATAGTGCTGCGCCCGCAGCCGTTTCCTGCCTTCCTCTCCGCTATAGGTCTCCGCGATATTCTTGAGGGCTGCAGCCACTATCTTGGCGGCATCGTCATGAGAAATTCGGATCCACTGATCCCGGCCGCGATCAAAGTATTTGCGTTGCGGGAGCCCGTCGATTTCGCGCGGGAATCCATCTTTATACCAGCGCTGGAATCCCGCCCGAACCATGCACTGATTCACCCGTCGATCGCCATAAAACCGTCGAGTGAGCGCCAATCCCTTTTGGCAAACGCGCGGGTCCCATCTGTTGGTGGTGCGATTTCCCGCCAGATCAGCTGCCTCGCCGTAACGCATTGTTGGACCTATCCGGGTGACGATCCCCTGGCGTACGTATGCGTTAAGAATGCAATTGTGCGTGTCGTTAGGCGCACACAGGAAAGTAAATTTGGAATCATAGTTCCATAGATCTCGATAAACTCGCTCCCATCCGCGATCCGGATAAGAGGCAAGTGGATTGGAAGCGCCCTCGATCCCCCAGGATTCTTTCGCCGAGCCGACCAGAGCGCCGAAACCCATGGCTGAAAGCATTTCCAGAAATTCGCGCCTCGGGATCTCATTTTTCATCTACTTCCTCCCTTCCCAGGAACGGATATATGCAACGATTGTTTCGATTTCCGACGAATCCAGCGTCAGTCTGGCTGGGGAAGGAGTCAAAAATCCTTCCATGCTTGTCCTGCGTCTGCCTTGCCCGATAGTTTCGACGAGGTATGTATCGGTTGCATTGGCCAGCAGGACCCGGTTGTTGAGCGCCGGGCCTTCTCCTCCCACTCCATTCTTTCCATGG
>JAHFUH010000287.1 GCA_023265215.1 Acidobacteriota bacterium | reverse complement strand
GTTTTGTGGAAGGCGCCAAGGGAGGATTTCAGATGGCAATTCGCATCATTCCCTACCTTGTCGCGATTCTCGTTGCGGTGGGTATGCTGCGCGGGGCCGGTGCGATTGAAATGCTTGCTGTCTGGCTGGATCCGGTGCTTCGAAAATTGAGCTTTCCCACTGAAATACTTCCGCTTGCAATCATGCGCCCATTGTCTGGGAACGGTTCGCTCGGGATTGCAACCGAACTGATCAACGCGCATGGACCCGACTCGTTCATTGGAAGAGTCGCCGCATCCGCCTACGGAAGTACGGAAACGACTTTTTACGTTTTGGCCGTATATTTTGGAGCGGTGGGGATCAAAAAAGCCCGGCATGCGGTTATATCAGGACTGGTGGCTGATATTGTGAGTCTCGTTGTAGCCGTTGCGGTTTGCCGGCTGATGTTTTTGAAATAAATCTGCATAAAAAATTTCACGATGTTTTGGAAATATTATAAAATTCGTCGCAGTCTTGTGTCGGGATCTGATATATAATCTTCGATTTTTATATCAGCAAGCGATAAATTAGGATAAGAACTCGGGCTTCAATTGCTATTCAGGAGATTCCATGATTATGAAGTTGCCACGTCATTTAATGCTAGCAGTAGTCCTGGTGGGTTTTCTGCTTGGCGTCCTATTTCTGCCCACCGCCGCACTTGCTCAGGCACCTGAGCAGGCGCCGGCGAGCTCTGCCCATGAAGGCGGTGGTGAGGCCTCTCTTATACTTCCTGATTTAAGCCAGGTTGACTTCCATGGAATAAACGCTCGTGTTCTTCTGATGGCAGGCCTCGGAGTCTGCGTACTCGGACTCCTTTTTGGCCTGGTTATCTTTACAAAACTGAAAAACCTTCCAGTACATCGCGCCATGCGCGATATTTCGGAGCTTATTTACGAGACCTGCAAGACCTACCTGATTACCCAAGGCAAGTTCATTCTCATTCTTGAGATTTTCATTGGCATCATCATGCTGGTTTATTTTGGATTCCTCCAGCACTTTGCTCCCATGAAAGTGGCCACCATTCTAATATTCAGCCTGATTGGAATCGGCGGGAGCTATGGCGTCGCCTGGTTTGGCATTCGCATCAATACATTTGCCAACTCGCGCACCGCGTTTGCGAGCCTCGAAGGAAAGCCATACCCGTGTTATGCCATTCCACTTCAAGCGGGGATGAGCATAGGGATGGCGCTGATCAGCGTTGAGCTTTTCATGATGCTCTGCATCCTGCTGTTCATTCCGGGCGATTATGCCGGCGCCTGCTTTATCGGCTTTGCAATATGAGAATCGCTCGGTGCTGCCGCCCTGCGTATTGCAGGCGGGATTTTTACAAAGATCGCTGACATCGGCTCGGATCTGATGAAAATAGTTTTTAACATCAAGGAAGACGATGCGCGTAATCCGGGGGTCATCGCAGATTGCACCGGCGATAATGCGGGGGATTCCGTAGGGCCGACAGCGGACGGATTCGAAACCTATGGAGTCACCGGAGTGGCTCTGATTTCCTTTATCCTTCTGGCGGTTCCCAAGGAAATGATCCAGGTGCAGTTGCTCGTCTGGATATTCGTCATGCGCATCATGATGATTGTTGCCAGCAGCCTTTCATACCTGGTGAATGAAGCAATCACAAGAGCCCGCTTCGTAAATGCCAAGGAAATGAATTTCGAAACCCCGCTTACATTCCTGGTCTGGCTGACTTCGTTCATTTCAGTGGCGATCACCTATGTTGTGTCCTATTTCCTGATTGGAAGCCTGGGCGACGGGACGCTTTGGTGGAAGCTTTCAACGGTTATAACCTGCGGCACGCTGGCAGGCGCCATCATTCCCGAACTGGTGAAGGCATTCACTTCCACCGAGTCGCGCCATGTGCGGGAGGTTGTGACTTCATGTCGTGAAGGCGGTGCTTCCCTGGGAATCCTTTCCGGGTTTGTAGCCGGAAATTTCAGCGCGTATTGGCTTGGGCTGACAATAGTCGGGCTCATGTCGATCGCATATGGAGTCAGCACAATGGGATTAGGAGCTTTAATGCTGGCCCCGGCCGTTTTTTCATTTGGCCTTGTGGCTTTTGGTTTCCTGGGCATGGGGCCGGTCACAATCGCAGTCGATTCCTACGGGCCGGTTACCGATAACGCCCAGTCGGTGTTTGAATTGTCCTTGATCGAGCAGATCCCTGGGATAAAACAGCAGATTAAAAAAGAGCAGGGCTTTGACGTCAACTTCAACCGTGCCAAAGATCTTCTGGAACAAAATGACGGAGCCGGAAACACCTTTAAGGCAACCGCTAAACCCGTTCTGATCGGGACAGCCGTAGTTGGCGCTACCACGATGATATTTTCGATCATTGTTCTGCTTACCGATGGACTAAAGAACAACGTTCAGAATTTGTCATTGCTTCATCCCCCATTTCTGCTGGGCCTCATTTGTGGGGGAGCAATGATCTACTGGTTTACCGGGGCGTCAACTCAGGCGGTGTCGACCGGCGCCTATCGTGCGGTAGAGTTCATCAAAGCCAATATCAAACTCGAGGGGATTGATAGGGCCTCTGTTGCCGACAGCAAGCGGGTTGTTGAGATTTGCACAAAATATGCTCAGAAGGGGATGTTCAACATCTTTCTTACTATTTTCTTTGCAACTCTCGCTTTTGCGTTTATCGAGCCTTTCTTTTTCATAGGCTATCTCATTTCCATAGCTCTGTTTGGATTATTCCAGGCAATCTTCATGGCAAATGCCGGTGCTGCATGGGACAATGCGAAGAAGATCGTTGAAGTGGAGCTGAAAGAAAAGGGTACGGCGCTTCACGCCGCTACCGTTATAGGCGACACAGTAGGCGATCCGTTCAAGGACACATCTTCGGTTGCAATGAATCCGGTGATCAAATTCACAACCCTTTTTGGGCTTCTTGCGGTTGAGCTTGCCGTGACAATGGCTAAAACGACTCCCGGCAGTACTTTGATATTGGCGGGGGTGTTTTTGGTGATTTCCATGATATTTGTTCTGCGTTCATTTTACGGCATGCGCATTCATTCCGAGACCAAAAGCGTGGAAGCTGAGGCTGAACGCCTCGCATAACTGAGTTACGAGTGGCCGCTCTTTGGAAAAGCCGTTCACGACCACGTGCACGACCACGTCAACGAATACGATCACGCAAAAACGCTCGTCGCTCTCGGATTCCCTATTGTGCACAGTTCGTAGGCTTTTCTCGTAATCGTGGACGTTGACGTGGTCGTGCACATGGACGTCCACGGCTTTTGGGAATGATCAGAGCCCGCATTTCCCTCCGGCCACTGCGGGTTTCTCTTGCAGTTCTGATTTGTGTTAAAATTCAAGTTGTTGAATAATGGACGATAAGCCCCCTAGAACTCAAAGCCCTAAAGGGGGTTTTGTTTCTGGACGGTCTGATTGGCCGATGGTAAGATTTATATCGTTGCATTGGATCCTTGGCAATTGAATTCAATGCTGTCAAAAAAAGGTAATAGATGTCGGAGCTTCATTTCCTTCTAAGACTTGTTCGTTTTGGCGCCACATTTACTCCTAATAATAATGAAACAACTGCAACTACTGCGTATCTAATTTAGCGGATTACGGAGGGAGTCTATCCCCGGGAAGGCGGAAATAATCTGGTATGACGGAAAATAGCGACAATATCCGGGCAATGTTCAAACGCTTTTCCAAGCCTAGGACTCAAGCATCTCTTTTCCACTACATAAAGGAAGAACCTGAGCCAAGTGTATGGGAGGGTCAGGACTGGACTT
This sequence comes from Acidobacteriota bacterium, assembly GCA_023265215.1. Taxonomy (GTDB): domain Bacteria; phylum Acidobacteriota; class UBA6911; order UBA6911; family UBA6911; genus UBA6911. The sequence goes on along the minus strand of JAHFUH010000287.1, from coordinate 3,258 downwards.
TTCTGCGACATCCTATCCTTTCTTTTAAGGAAGCCTGGAAATCGCCTCGCGCCAAAGCCTCGCTGTTTCACTATATTGACGCAGAACAGAGTGCCCCATTCAGCTTTAAGGAATTTATTCGCGATCTTTTCACCGGATCAAAAGATCCGGTATTCATCCCTTCTGTATTTTCCGGCGAGGAAGAATGGGGTTTGGTGCGCGCTCAATTGCGCACCCGTAAATCGGAATCCGTGCTGCTGTCCGTGTTTGCGCACGCTGCCTTCGTACTTCTGGTGATTTTTTTGGTGCGGGTGCATGAGCAGCTGGCTCCGAAAAATGAAAACGTTGTTTATGTAATGAATCCCATTGTATCCCCGTTCGAGGGGGACGGAAGAGACGGTGGCGGTGGAGGAGGCGGCGGCAAAAATCAACCGGATCCCCCAGCGGCCGGCAGGATGCCTGAAACAACACGAGTCCAGATGGTGGCTCCCGATCCCGAGAATCCAAAACCATTGATGCCCGCCGAAGATCTCCTTGCGCAAGTAGCCAGCGTCCAGATGCCTATCGACATCCCCCAGGATCAAGCGCTTTCAATTGGTGATGTTTTTGCTCCGCCCAATGGTTCCATGTCCTCCGGTTCCGGGCGCGGCGGTGGGATTGGAACTGGCACCGGCACCGGCGTGGGATCCGGTAAAGGACCGGGAGTTGGGCCTGGAGAAGGCGGAGGAATGGGCGGCGGCAGAGGGGGCGGCATTGGTTCGGGCGTAGGTCCATACGTCGTCGGTAACGGCGTGAAACCCCCGGTTCCTGTGTATCAGCCTTTGCCTGCCTATACCGAAGAAGCACGGAAGGCGCGCGCTGAAGGCGTCGTCAGCATCCAGGCAATCGTCCGGAAGGATGGGACTGTCGATAGTTTCAAAGTCATCAGGGGATTGGGCTTCGGTTTGGATGAATCGGCCATTAATACCATCGCGACCAAGTGGAGATTCAAACCCGGCACTTTAAATGGGGTTGCCGTTGATGTGCAGGCAAATATAGAGGTTTCTTTCCGGCTTTATTAAGCGGCGGTTGGCCTGAGACAGGAGTATTGCTCAAATGTCAATGACTGTAGGCAAAAAAGGGGTTAACTCCAATATAAATATCACCCATTATATCGATATCCTTCTCGTTCTTTTGATCATCTTCATGGTCGCCGCTCCCCTGAAACTGCATGATCACCCGATTCGCGTCCCGCAGCCGGCTCCGAAAGTACAGCCGCCGGAAGCCAAGCCTGATTCCATCATCGTGGACATGGACTTGGATCGTTCAGTCAAGCTGAACGGAACTCCCTACACGCTCGACAAACTGGAAACCACCCTCACGGAGGTCTTTCGCCGCCGCGCAATAAAGGCTGTATTCATTCGCGGAGAGTCCACGCTGCCGTACGGCGCGGTTTTTCCCCTGCTGGATCTGGCCAAGCGATCCGGCGCATCCGACATCGCTTTGCTGGAAAAAAAGGACGGCAAGAACATTACTGCGGATGCATCCCAGGGCGGTCATTAGAAAATCCTTCAGCTCATTTGAACGCAAATCGTAAACATCTCACATAGACGTAGTCGTTGACGCGCACGTGATCGTGGGCGGCCTTTGCAAAAAACCGAATACGACTACGCCCATGTGCACGTCAACGGCCACAAACAGTATTTGGTTGCAGCGGAAAATGTCCGGAGTAGAATAACGGACGTTATGAAAATGCCGCTTGTGCCCAACCTGGTCATTTTTATCGCCGTCTGCATCATTGTTGTGTCCACGGCGGCGATGTGCTTTTTCAGCTATTATACGGTAGGTCGCGAAAATCTGGTTGAGGTCAATCTGACCCAAACCATCGAGAAACTTGCGAAGCAGTATGTAGACAGCATCGAACAAAGAATCGTCGTTAATGATGGGATCCTTTCAGAAATGATCGACGTCGAAGAACCTTCGAAATGGCCTTCGATGGTGGATGCTGTCCTTCGAGCTGATTTGAATGTAGATCAGGTGTACTTCCTTAAACTTAAACCCGACAACAATTATCCGATTTACCCGCCATATTCGAACGAAATCCGGAATGAATGGGGCGCATTTCTATCCAGTTTCAAATTGAAGGAATTGGACCTGAGTTCTATGACTTTGAACCAGGTCAACCATCTGCACAAGGAAAGGCCCAATAATTATTTCTTTGCCTCCTACGTATTGAAAGAGACCAGCAAGGGATCGAGGATTCTCGTCTGTTTTCAAATGAATTTATCCAAGATAAAGTTGTTGCTGGATGAAAACTTGCAGAACTTGCAGGACAAATATTATGTGAGCATCGTCGATTACGACAACAACGGCGTATACGGGCAGCCACTCTCACGGTCGTCCAAATACTTTCGTGAAACAAGGTTCTCGAGCACACTGTACAAATGGATTTTGCAGATGGTCCCTCGTAGTTATACCGAGCTGGAGCTTTCGGCGAAGAATCAGCGAAGAATGAGTATGTTTTTCATCATCGCAAGCACATGCCTCATATTCTTCAGCCTGGCTATCATTTATATGGCATGGCAGCGAGACCGCCAGCTTCGGCAGTTGAAGGAAAACTTCATCGGCAACGTCAGCCACGAGCTGAAGACTCCGCTTTCATTAATCAGGATGTTCAGCGAAATCCTGGTCTTGGATAGGGTCAAGGGCGAGGACAAGAAACAGGAGTACTACCGTATTATTTATAATGAAAGCGACAGGATGGGCCGTCTCATAAATAACCTGCTCGACTTTGCGCATCTCATAAGAGGTATAGAATACAAGCATTTCGAAAAGACCAACATAGTGCAAATTTTGGCTGAAGCGCTGGAAGCCTACCGCCATGAAATCCAAAAGGATGGATTCCAGCTGGATTTTGAGGCATCTGAAGATGTGCCCGATTCCTATGCAGATCCCAACGCCATAGTTATGGCTTTTTTCAACCTTCTCGACAATTCGGTCAAATACTCACGGGATCAGAAACAGATCAGCGTCCGGATCGGACGAACCGGAGATTTTGTGAACATCTCGGTCCGTGACAAAGGCGTTGGAATTCCTGCACCCGAGCAGCACAAGATCTTTGACAAATTTTATCGCGGGAGTGATCCGGCGATACGCCGGGTTCGCGGAAGCGGAATCGGCCTTGCGATAACCAAACATGTTGCGGAAATGCACGGAGGAGAGATCCTGGTCGAAAGCGAACCCGGAAAAGGAAGCACGTTCACTCTAACGATCCCAATCCGTAGCGCTCCCGAAAGCAAG
>JAHFUH010000286.1 GCA_023265215.1 Acidobacteriota bacterium | reverse complement strand
CGCTCTCGTGCGCAAAATGAACCTCGATCCTTAACCCTATCCGTGGTGCGCTATTGTCCCCTTTTTAGTACCCGCTAAACCCACGGCCTATGGCCGTGCGACCCTGACAGGCTAAGCCGTTCCGGCGTGCCGTCGATTAATTTGGCAACAAAGCACGAAAGAACTTCGGGGTCGCTATCGCTATCTGAGTCGAAATCAAGGAAAACAATCTCCAATAGGTGCTTCATTACTTTGCCCCCCATTTCAAATGCCGACCCCGACTCCGACCCCGAGAGTCACGGCGAATCGCCCCGCTGTGCGCTAGCTGTGGCCCACACTTGACACTGTGGGTGTATGAAGCATCCTGGCTATCAGCGGACGCCATTCTGCCTGCACGATGCTCAGGCCCAAAGGGCCGGCAATCAATAGGCCGGCCGTAAGGCCGGGATTGCGATTGCAAGGCACCGAGCGCCGGAGGCGCGGCACTTGACCTGGCGTTTGTGTGTCAGTGCCGCGCCTACGGCGCTCAATTCAGACCATGTCTTTTCCCGGCCTTACGGCCGGGCCTATTAAATAACGGCCCTTTGGGCCTCAAATGGATCAGGAAGGAATGAGCATCCGTCGTGAGCCCACAGTGTCACGTGTGGGCAACAGTCAGCGCTGTGCGGGGCAGGCCAAAACCACGCCTTCCAGGAGTGGTCGATTAGATTATCAAAATGCGTGTAAGGATCAGAGCAAGCTGTCGAACTCCAAATTATCCAAAGTGGATGCCTTGGGCTAAAGGAAGATCCTTCGACCAGTTTATGGTGTTGGTCTGGCGGCGCATATAAGCCTTCCATGCATCGGAACCCGACTCGCGCCCGCCGCCCGTTTCCTTCTCTCCCCCAAATGCTCCTCCGATTTCCGCGCCGGAGGTCCCGATATTGACGTTGGCAATCCCGCAATCGGATCCGCGGGGAGACAGGAACTCCTCCGCTTTTTGAAGGCTCCCGGTAAAGATCGCACTGGATAGTCCTTGAGGCACATCATTATGCAAGGTCAGGGCATCTTCGAATCTTTCATATTCTAGGAGGTATAAGATTGGCGCAAAAGTTTCTCTCTTTACGATGTCCGTCTGGGCGTGCATTCGGATAATAGCAGGCTCGACAAATTGCTTCCCGAGATTCGGCGGGCGCCGTGCGCCGCAAATAACCTCGCCGCCATCGGCGGAAGCCTGCTCAATTGCCTTGAACATGTCTTCGACCGCATCGGCTGAAATTAAAGGGCCCATCAGGATGCCTGGATCGAGAGGATTTCCGATTTTTATCTGGGCGTAAGCCTGAACCAATCTCTGAGCCAGTTCTTTGGCAATGCTTCTGTGGATGATTACGCGGCGGGTGGATGTGCAACGCTGGCCTGCAGTCCCGATTGCGCCGAACAGGATCGCGCGCGTAGCCAGATCCAGGTCGGCTTCCTCGGTGACAATGATTGCGTTATTGCCGCCCAATTCCAGGATGGTACGGCCGAAACGACGGGCAACCGCCGCTGACACATGCCGGCCGATGGATGTGGAACCTGTGAAGGATATCAGCGGCAAGCGGCTGTCGTTCAGCATCCGGTTTCCGATGCTGTTTCCGGGACCAATGACAAGATTGAAAATCCCGCTCAATCCATGATCCGCTATGACCCGGTTGGCAATATGCTGCACGGCGACTGCGCACAGCGGCGTCGGGCCTGCCGGTTTCCACACCACGGGATCTCCGCATACCGCCGCTATTGCACTGTTCCAAGACCATACGGCGACAGGGAAGTTGAAGGCTGTGATCACGCCGGCTACCCCTAAAGGATGCCATTGCTCCATCATTCGATGCCCAGGACGTTCCGATGCCAAAGTGAGTCCGTACAATTGGCGGGACAGCCCGACCGCGAAATCGCACACATCGATCATTTCCTGGACTTCACCATGCCCTTCCGCTTGAATCTTACCCATTTCCAGGCTGACAAGATCTCCGAGAGGCTCCTTTAATTCCCGGATAGCGCCAGCCAAATCGCGAACGACGTCGCCTCTTTTGGGCGCTGGAACCATACGCCACGATTTGAAGGCGGATACAGCTTCTGACAAAACGCGCTCGTAAGCTTCGTCGCCGGCCTGGACCACTTTGGCAATCGGTTCTCCTGTCGCGGGATTGAATGAAACCAGTTCCGTCCCTTTCGGATCGGAAATCCAGCCATCAGGTCCAAAGCAGGCGCCCGGATTTATATCCGAAATCGAGAGCTTTTTCAGAATAGGTTTTGTCATGAAATTCTCCTTGCCTTCATAAAAACGTAGTCCTTCCAGATCTGAAAAACAAACTTGTAATAATCATTCGCAAAGCCGCCTTGATATGCTTAGAATTGGGGCGCATTCAAGCATATATCTGGAGGAGAACAAGATGAACGGCATTTCCATTATTCGTTGCTTTCTTTTCACTGCAGTCCTGTTTGCGCTGACTGCTTCCGCTGGATTTGCACAAAAGAGTTATCAATCGGATGTGCTCAAGACTTCAGGCGGTGATCTGAAAATGACATTCCTGGGCCACGGCAGTCTTATGTTCGAATATGCAGGCAAAGTGATTCAAATGGATCCAGCCTCCGCGTACGCGGATTATGCAACCCTGCCTAAGGCCGATTTAATCCTGATTACTCACGAACATGGGGATCATTGGGATGCAAAAGCCATTCAAGCTTCAACCAAGCCCGATACAACGCTTATCATCAATCAAGGGCTGGTCAAGCAATTGCCCAATGGAACCGTGATGAAGAACGGTGATTCCAAAACCGTTGCAGGTGTCAAGATCGAAGCGGTTCCTGCCTATAATCCCGAGAAACAGTTTCATCCCAAAGGTAATGGTAACGGCTATATTATCGAGTTCGCCGACAAGCGGGTATTTGTGGCGGGCGATACGGAAAATGTGCCGGAGATAAAGGCGCTTAAAAATATTGACGTTGCGTTCCTGCCAATGAACCTTCCATTCACCATGACGCCGGAACAGGTGGCCGATGTTGCAAAATCCATGCTACCGAAGGTTCTGTATCCCTATCATTTCGGCAACACAGACACGAGTGCGCTGGTGAACCTGTTGAAGGATCAGAAGGGAATTGAAGTCCGGATCCGCGATTTGAAATAGTGAGACAATGACTTGCTGCCGTCGGGGTCGGGGTCGGTATCGGGGTCGAAGATCTGAAAAGCCGATAGCGACCCCGACCCCGAAGTTTTGGTTTGTGCTAATCTTTTTGGGCGGAGGAAAGTATGCGATACCGCTACTCGCTTTTGTTAATAATAGTGCTCCTTCTACCAATATCCTGTTCGCGGGAGTCGCAGATGAAAAAATCACAAAACAGCGTCGCAGGCGAATCGGCCACGACACCTGGATGGATGAAGTCGGCCACGGCGAAAATGGAAAGCGAGCTTGTATCCAAATATGGCGAGTCTCAAAAGTCGCGCATTCAACGGGGGCTGAAACAAACCTCCGGGTTCTGGCGTGATTCCGATGGTGATCAGGAGGTTTTCGAGGAATTTATTCGAACGAATTTCCTGGGGCGTCCGGATGCATTGGACACGGCATTCAACCGTTTTCAAAGCCTGTTTGAAGAGGCATTCGGCCATATGACCGAAATATCCCGCGAATTTCGCCAACAGATGGATCTTGATTTGGGGCCTGTGCAATCCTACGACGGGCTCTTCGGCGCCTATGATCCTTCGGCTCATCTGATCGATGATTTTTTCAATAACAAGCTGGCCTTTGTTGTTCTTCTGAATTTCCCTCTGACCACTTTGGAGGAGCGGCTGGCCGAAGGGGGAAAATGGACGCGGCGTCAATGGGCCGAAGCGCGGCTGGCGGAGATCTTTTCAAAGAGGATTCCTGCCGATGTAAATTTGGCGATATCGAAGGCAAGCTCTGACGCGGGTCAATACATTTCCGAATACAACATCTGGATGCGCCACCTGGTAGATGAGCAGGGTCGCCGGTTTTTTCCGTCCCAAATGCGTCTGCTGTCGCATTGGAACCTGCGTGACGAGATCAAATCCGATTACAACGACTCACAAAACGGTTTAGCCAAGCAGCGCACAATTACAAAAGTTATGGAGCGGATCGTAACCCAGACAATACCGGCTTCGGTTGTGAACAATCCGCAAGTAGATTGGAATCCCTTTACTAATGAACTAAAGCCAGCCTCGGAAAAGGATTCGAACTTTACGCCGGCCGCCCGGGCTGCAGGAAATGCGCCCGAGCCGAACACCCGCTATTTACGTCTTCTGGAGGTTTTTCGCGCGCAAAGACTGGCGGATCCGTATTCCCCCTCGGCGCCAACGCTGATCGCGAGGCGCTTCAATGAAGACCGCCAGTTGCCTGAAGAGCGCGTCCAGAAGATGTTCGAGCAAGTGCTTTCGTCAACGCTGGTGCCGCGCGTTGCTGCTTTAATTCAAAAGCGTTTAGGCCGACCGATCGAGCCTTTCGACATCTGGTACAACGGCTTCCGTCCCAGGATGAAGTATAACGAATCGGAACTAGACGCGATTACCGCAAAGAAATATCCCGATGCAAAAGCCTATGAGAAGGATATTCCCGCCATGCTGAAGAAACTCGGGTTCTCGCCCGATCGCGCGGAATACGTCGCGGCAAATATTGCGGTCGATCCGGCTCGCGGCTCGGGGCACGCGATGGGAGCAGCAATGCGCCAGGCGAAGGCCCATTTGCGCACGCGCATAGAGAAAATGGGGATGAACTACAAAGGCTTCAACATTGCGGTTCATGAAATGGGGCACAATGTCGAACAGACCTTCTCCTTGAACGACATGGACTATTATCTGCTGAACGGCGTGCCGAACACTGCATTTACCGAAGCTCTGGCCTTTGTTTTTCAGGGACACGACATCGAGTTACTGGGGCTGCAATCCCCGGACGCGCAGGCGGAAGCGCTCAAGACTCTGAACGATTTCTGGGCGACTTACGAAATATGTGGAGTCAGTCTTGTGGATATGCGTGTCTGGCACTGGATGTACGAACATCCGCAGGCGACGCCGGAGCAGCTGCGCGATGCAGTTCTGCAGATTTCAAAAGATGTGTGGAATCGGTTCTATGCGCCTGTTTTCCATCAAAATGATGTGTTGCTGCTTGGCATCTATTCGCACATGATAAATGAAACCCTGTACCTTCCGGATTACCCGATCGGTCATATGATCGCGTTTCAGCTTGAAGAGCACATGAGGAAGGTGGGCAAGATTGGGCCAGAATTTGAACGCGTCGCGCGCCAGGGGCGTGTTGCGCCGGATCTGTGGATGAAGGGAGCGACCGGTTCTCCCGTCGGTCCCGAAGCGCTGCTTTCCGCCGCCGAGCAGGCGCTGAGCGTGGTGGATCGGTAGCCTGTTCCCGTGAGGAAATTGGACGCGGAGTTCGCAGAAAAGCCCGGGGAAAAATAGATAATTATCTGCGTTCTTCCGCGTGCTCCGCGTCCTAAATAGTAGATTCCTTGTCAAGTTTGGCTTTGCCGGTTTCAGTTAACGAGAAGGTTAAGAAAAATGCGATTAAGGTGCTGATCGCGCCCACCAGGAAAATTATTTTCAATCCATACATGTCGCCCAGTGATCCAAGAATGCGGGGTGTTATGGATGTGCCAAAGAGCTCTCCGATCGCCATCCCGATAGCAGTGGTCGTCGCCGCCATGGCGGGCGGCACTGATTCCTGGCATATGATCGCGACAAAAATGACCGACAGAAATCCGCAACACCCGATTACCAGGACATAGGCGATTTGAGCCGGCAGCCCTTTCGTTAAATAAATGATGAGCATCGATGCGGCAATGTATATCGAGAATATGGAAGCCGAGGGCTTTCGGCCGAAGCGATCGACTATAATCGGAACTACAAGCGCCCAACCGAGACCGATTACGCCGGAAATGGAACTCATATAGCTTGCCTGCTTAAGTGTGAGGCCACCTTCGTTAACCCAGTAGGTTGTGCCAAAACTGACAATGCCCCAAAACCCGATCATGATCAGAACATTTGCTAAATAGGATACAGTGCAGTTTCGATAGGCGAAAATTTTTGGCACATCTCTCCATTTCATTGTGTTATCTCTTGTCGACGCCTGAACCTCCGCTGTTGCCGTCCTGACTTCCTTGAGGATAAGCCAAATGATTATTCCGACTATTACGGTTGGCAAACTCGTAAATATAAACGCATAATGCCAGTCCAAACGAATTGCCAGCTCTGCCGTCAATGGCTGCCCGATAATCATTGCGATGATCCCTATCGAGAGTTGCATGAGCCCGATGTAGGAGGCGAATTTTTTCGGCTCCCCCTGGACCTTTAGGACCGAAGTCATTAAAGGATAGATGGGACCGTCTGCAAAACCCGTCAAGAAACGGACGATCAGCATGAACATTAATGAACCTGCAAATGCCGTTCCTCCTGAAAATATTCCAGACAAAATGATGACAGGAACCAACCATATTTTTTTTAAACCCGATCTGTCCGCGAGAGGAGTAAGGAGGAGAGAGGAGATGACAAAGCCAATTCCGGTCACCATGACGATGTTGCCGGTTTGTGCATTGCTCAGGTTGAAAGCTTTCATTAGTATCGGAAATAAAGTCGTAATGGCATTCCTATCCAGAAGCACAAGCCCCCAGGTCAATGCGAATAAGACTGCTATGGAATTCTGGTAGGTCTGTTTCTTCATATCTTGCCTCTCTCAGGTTGCTGCGCGAAGTGAATATACGAATGTTCGAATCTTACTACGAATTTGGATTGCGGCATAACGCATCTTGACTTTTTCCGGATATAGAATAAGCTCGGCAGGATCACTCTAAAAATCAAAGCATTGCCCACTGAAGGAGCCGAACAATGACAATTGGCCTCAGCCCGGTTGACTGGATCATCATTGCTGTCTACTTTGTTTTTATTCTCGGCCTGGGATTTTATCTGAAGCGTTTCACCCGGACTCAGGAGGATTTCTTCATAGCCGGAAGGAAGAATAGCGCATGGGTTGCAGGCATTGCTTTTCTTTCAGCCAATCTCGGCGCGCTGGAACTGCTTGGAATGACCGGCAATACATATAAGTACGGAATGTATGTCGCCCA
>JAHFUH010000285.1 GCA_023265215.1 Acidobacteriota bacterium | reverse complement strand
TCACCAAAAAAGGGCGCGAATCTTATTGATTGGAACGAATGGGGGTGAACATGAAGCATGCCATGTTCGTATCGATGCTGCTGCTATTGATGGCGGTTGTTGCACCAGCCGGTGATGATTGTCCGCCGGTTGGCGGATGGAGTTTTATATGCGGGCCCTCCGCCGCTGAAGACCTTGTGCTTATTCCCGGCACGCACTGGATCGTCGGCAGCGGCATGTCAGAAGGGCGCAACCCCGGCAGGCTCCATCTCATAAATGCGGACCAAAAGGGTTGGGAAATTGCCTATCCGGGCTCCAGCCCTGTTAATGAGCTGGATCAGAAGGCTTATCCAGGATGCACGGGAGCACCCGATGCTAAGAATTTCGGCGCGCACGGCATAGCCATTCGATCCGATGGGAACAAAACCAGCACGCTTCTCGCTGTCAATCACGGCCGCGAAGCCGTTGAAGTTTTTAAAATCAATTCCGCTGGAGTCAAGCCTTCCATCAGTTGGATCGGTTGCGTGCCGATGAACGAAACCATCTCCCTGAATTCGGTTGCTTTTCTGCCGGCGGGTGGATTTATCGCCACGAAATTCTATGATCCAAAGGCTCCGGACGGTTTCTCCTCGATCATGGCACAAAAAATTACAGGGGGAGTTCTGGAATGGCATCCGGAAACCGGCGTCAAGCCTATCGCCGGCACCGATCTTTCGGGAGCAAACGGGATTGAAGTGTCAAAGGACGGCAAGACCCTCTATGTCGCGGCGTGGGGGGCGCAGGAGTTGGTGCGATTTTCCCTCGGCCAGGGGCCTATTCAAAAGACAGTCGTGAAGCTCGATTTCATGCCGGATAATCTTCGCTGGGCTCCGGATGGCACTATCCTGATCGCAGGACAGAACCGCACAGCCAGTTCCAAAGGCGGATTCGCCGCGTTCAAGGGATGGACAGTTGCCAGGCTCAATCCGAAAACAATGCAAGTAACTGAAGTTGCAAAAGACAACGGCGACTTGCCGCTACAGAACGTCAGCGTGGCAATCGAAATTGAAGGCTCTCTCTGGATCGGTTCATTTCGCGGCGACCGCGTAGGCTATAAGACGAAATGACGAATTGAAACATCCGCAGCGCAGCTCAATTTGTTACAAGCAATTTTGAACGAGAGCAAATATCGAGCAGTATGATTCAATTCGTAACTCGTCATTCGTCATTTTCGTTTGATACCTCGCCGACGACTACAGTGACGCTTGCAACGTAATCGCCTTCCTCGATATCGATGCATTTAACTCCAACTGCGGCCCTGGTTTGCGTGTTGCGAATATCTTCCGTGTAGAGCTGAATCAGCTTTCCCTGCGCCGTAATGAGCATGACCGACGCATCTTCCTGAACATGGCATGTGTTGACCACCGTGCCGTTCTTGTCGCCTACCCTGATATTAATGACTCCGGATCCGCCTCTGCCCTGACAGGGATATTCCTCAACATCCGTTCGCTTGCCAAATCCTTTTGCCGTAACTGTGAGGAATTGTCCCGGTCCTTTGAATGCAGACATGGCAACAACCTGATCCTTCTTAGCCAGGCGAATGCCAATGACTCCCCGTGCCGCCCTGCCCATATCCCTGACATCTTTTTCTGAGAATCGTATGGCCTTCCCCATTCTTGTGGCGAGAAGGATGTCGTATCCGCCATCTGTCAGCTGGCAGCCGATAAGCTCGTCATCTTCCGGTATATAGATGGCGATAATCCCCGAGCTGCGTGGATTGGCATATTCGGCCAGGGCGGTCTTTTTCACGATCCCATTCCGGGTTGCCATCACGACATACTCGCTGGTGTCGAATGATTTCACCGCAATTATGTCGGCTATCTTTTCATCGCTGCCGAGGTTGACCAGGTTTACGATCGCCTTCCCTTTGCCTGCAGTGCCCACATCTGGAATTTCGTAGACCTTGAGCCAATACACCTGTCCCTTGTTTGTGAAAACAAGGAGGTAGCTGTGGGTGGATGCGACGAAAACGTGATCAATAAAATCCTCGTCACGGGTCGTCATTCCGATGCGTCCTTTGCCGCCACGCCCCTGCGGGTGGTAAAGGGATGCCATCGTGCGTTTGATATACCCCGAGTGCGTGACCGTTATAACGACATCTTCGTCGGCAATGAGATCTTCGAGCGTTATTTCGACTTCCTCATCAACGATCTGTGTGCGGCGCTCGTCGCCATACATATTCTGCACTTCCCTCAATTCCTCGATTACAACGCCTTCCAGGACTTTTTCGCTGGCGAGAATTTCTTTCAGGCGCGCAATGAGTTTCAGGAGCTCTTCGTATTCAGCGATAATTTTTTCGCGCTCAAGCCCGGTCAGTCGCTGCAGACGCATTTCCAGGATCGCCTGTGCCTGTGCCGCGCTGAATTGAAACTGGTTTATCAACCCTTCTTTGGCAGTAGCCGGCTCTTTCGATGCGCGGATCAGGGTGATGATTTCATCCAGGATATCCAGGGCGCGCTTGAGACCTTCGAGGATGTGAGCCCTGGCTTCTGCTTTTTCCAGCTCGAAAATTGTTCTTCTTCGGACAACTTCTTTCCGGTGATCGATGAAGCATGTCAGAGCTTCGCGCAGATTCAGTATCTTCGGCTGGTTGTTCACAATCGCCAGCAGAATGATTCCGAAGCTGGATTGCATGGAGGTTAGCTTGTACAAGTTATTCAAGACAACCTGCGCGGGCTCATCTTTCTTGAGCTCGATTACGATGCGCATTCCTTCCCGGTCGGATTCGTCTCGAAGATCCGAAATCCCTTCGATTTTTTTGTCATGCACCAGCTCGGCGATTCGTTCAATCAGCTTGGCTTTGTTTACCTGATAGGGGATCTCCGTCACTATGATCGCCTCGCGCTCGCGGGCAATTTTTTCTATCCCCGCTTTGGCGCGCATGATGATGATCCCTCGCCCGTTTTCGTAAGCAGTCCGGATCCCACCGCGGCCATAGATGAATCCGGCGGTCGGGAAATCGGGGCCCGGCACATACGCCATTACCTGGTCCAGGGTGGCGCTCGGATTTTCTATCAGCAGAACCGTCGCATCGATGATTTCGCGAATGTTATGCGGCGGTATGTTGGTAGCCATTCCCACTGCTATTCCGGAAGATCCATTCACGAGCAGGTTGGGATATTTGGCAGGCAGGACCAGCGGCTCGGTCAGAGAATCGTCGTAATTCGGGCCGAAATTCACCGTGTTCTTTTCGATGTCGGCAAGCAGTTCATCCGACAGGCGGGCCATGCGGATTTCGGTGTAGCGCATGGCCGCAGCATTGTCTCCATCGACCGATCCGAAATTCCCCTGCCCGTCTATCAGCGGGTATCGAACGGAAAAATCCTGCACCAGCCGAACAATCGTGTCGTAGACTGCGCTGTCTCCGTGCGGATGATATTTACCGATCACGTCGCCGACTATGCGCGCCGATTTTTTGTATGCCTTGTTGTACGTATTGCCCAGATCGTACATAGCATACAAAACGCGCCGGTGTACAGGTTTAAGCCCGTCGCGCACATCAGGCAGAGCCCTGCCTATAATGACGCTCATTGCGTAGTCCAAGTAGGACTTGCGCATTTCATCGATGATGTTTACTGGAATCTGCTCGAACGCTTCATTCATAAGGACTGTTTAAATCTGGGAGCGCGGGCCTCTGGCCCGCATGCGGGCCAGAGGCCCGCGCGCTCCCAAAATAGCTTTTATATGTCAAGGTTATGAACATTCAGGGCGTTATCTTCTATGAAGCGGCGCCTGGGTTCCACTGCATCCCCCATTAAAATCGTGAAGATTGCGTCGGTCTGGACCGCGTCGTCAATCGAGACCTTCAGCAGTGTACGGGTTTCCTGGTTCATCGTTGTTTCCCACAACTGTTCGGGGTTCATTTCACCCAGACCTTTGTATCGCTGCATTGTTAAATCTTTTTTCCCCATCGCCAGAAGATAGTTCAGCAGCTCTTCACGGGAATTCACTGCGACGGAATTTCCATTCTCCTTCACAATCAGCGGGCGCTTTTCCAGCGGCGACATTTCCGAATAAAGCTCAAATAGGCGCTGCCACTCCGCCGAAGACAGGAACTCCCAGTTCAGTGAAATTTTGGCGCCGCTGTTCTTATTAACAGCGACTAGTGAATAAAGCCCGTGTTCTTCATCCTGCAGGATTGTGCATTCATACGCGATTTCTTCGACCGCCGGGCATATGGCCGCAAGCAGCTCTTTATTCTGGAAAAGCTGCTTGAGAGTGAATCCCTGCTCAAAAACTCCCCCCTCTCCCGCAACGGACTCCAGCAATCGATTCAGCAGCTGGCCATCCTGCAGGCGCCGGTTCAATTTATCGTAAACGGTAGTATGCTCGTGCACTTCATTTAAAAGCTTTTTCAATTGCGTTCCGCTGTATTGTTTTTGAGTTTTTTCAGATGTTACAACCACTCCTTCCGTCGCGCGCTGCATGAGGAACTCTTCCATTTCCCTTTCATTCTTCAGGTATCTCAGGGTCTTTCCATGCTTGATTCCGTACAGTGGCGGCTGCGCAATGTATATGTGCCCACCCTCGACCAATTCCGGCATCTGCCGGTAAAAGAACGTCAGCAGCAAAGTCCGGATATGCGAGCCATCAACGTCGGCATCCGTCATGAGAATGATGCGGTTGTATCTCAGTTTGTCGACTGCAAAATCTTCTTTGCCGATGCCGGTTCCAAAAGCGGAAATCATCGTGGTGATTTCCGCATTGCCGAGCATTTTGTCGAAGCGCGCTTTCTCCACATTCAGGATTTTGCCCCTGAGCGGAAGAATCGCCTGAAACTTGCGATCGCGACCCTGCTTTGCCGAGCCGCCGGCACTGTCTCCCTCCACAATGAATATTTCGCAGAATTGCGGATCCCGCTCCTGGCAATCCGCCAATTTGCCGGGCAGAAGCGCGCTGTCCAGGGCGCCCTTGCGCCGCGTCAAATCGCGAGCCTTGCGCGCCGCTTCGCGCGCTCTGGCGGCTTCAATCGCCTTGGTCAGGATCCTGCGCGCCACCGGCGGATTCTGCTCTAGAAATGCACCCAGGCTTTCGTTGACGGCAGCTTCCACCGACCCTTTGATTTCGCTATTCCCCAGCTTGGTTTTGGTTTGGCCTTCGAACTGGGGATTCTTCAGCTTGACGCTCACGACCGCCACCAGGCCTTCGCGAATGTCCTCTCCTGTCGGATTTTCCTTTAAATCCTTCATTAGGGCTTCCGACTGGGCATAAGCGTTGATCGTGCGGGTTAATGCGGATTTGAATCCCGAAAGATGGCTGCCCCCCTCGTGAGTGTTTATGTTGTTGGCGAAAGAAAAAACTGTCTCGCTATAGCCGTCGTTGTACTGCATTGCCACCTCAACGACGACGTCATCCTTTTTTATTTCGAAATAAATGGGCTTGGGATGGAGTACGTTTTTATTTTTATTCAGATACTCAATGAATGAAGCGATGCCCCCTTCATACTTAAAAATCTCTTTCCTATCCGAGCGCAAATCTTCCAGGATGATTTCAAGTCCCTTGTTAAGAAATGAAAGCTCGCGCAATCGTGCTGCAATTGTGTCGTAGGTGAATTCGAGAGTTTCAAATATCTCGTCGTCCGGTATGAACGTGATCTTGGTGCCGCGCCGTTTGGTCGTGCCTGTTTGGCGAAATTCCGTCACCGGTTTGCCGCGCTCGTAACTCTGTTCGTAGACATTGCCTCCACGCCAGATTTCAAGGTCGAGGCGTTTGCTCAGAGCATTCACTACCGAGACGCCAACTCCGTGCAAACCTCCGGAAACTTTGTAGGAATCATTGTCAAACTTGCCTCCGGCATGCAGGACTGTCATGACCACTTCAGCCGCTGACTTCTGTGTCTGTTCATGAAAGTCGGTGGGAATGCCGCGCCCGTCGTCGATAACGGTCACGCTGTTGTTGATATGAATGGTGACTTCTACCCTGCTGCAGTATCCATTCAGAGCTTCGTCCACTGAATTGTCGACGATTTCATATACGAGGTGGTGCAGCCCCTCGACGCCCGTAGAACCAATGTACATTGCCGGGCGCATTCGGACCGCTTCCAGGCCTTCCAACACCTTTATTTTATCCGCTCCGTAATCTTCTTCTGCTAGCGAATTTTTGTTGGACACACTACTATTCAGGTCCTCTGGTGAGACAAAATTTTCATTCATGCCGAACTTTTTTTCACTTTATTGCAAGGGAACGGGGGCGACTTGAAAAAATCGCCACAACCTTTTTATTTACAATAATTATTTATCTCAATTCAACCAGCAAATTATAGCATATCCCAGCTCTGAAATGGAGCAAATTACTGCAGGATATCCAAGTGGTAAGTATTGTAATTTCTATTACTTACATTTGAACAATTTCAGCCGCATCTATTCAGTTCTCGGATTCTGGCCCTGCATCTTGAGAAGAGGAAATTATGCTGCCATTCTGCACTTCAAAACGGCTGGCATCCCGGGGTGCGGATGGGAGGAGAAAATCTTTGGCAGAAGTCAAAAATGTTTGAGTCCGGTGCGAGAGGTAACCAAAAAATGTGCTTAGCCGAACTTCATCCAGTTCGGCTTCTGCATCATCGACGAGAAATACCGGATAGAATCCGTGAAGCTTGTGGTGTATTTCCATTTGTGAGAAATAGAGAGCGAGTAGGCTGGATCTCTGCTGGCCTGCCGAGCCAAAATCTACAAGTGATTTACCATTCACAAACAGCTTAAGATCATCTCTGTGCGGCCCCACGGTAGTGGATCCGATTTTCCTGTCGTATGTCCGGGCCTGCAGCAGGCGCTGGCGGAATCGCTCTTCAAGCAAGGGCAGGTCGCAGTCGTCGGCAGTGACTGTTGAAAAATAATGCATCTTCAGTGTTTCGGTTCCGAACAATCCCTGGGGCAGTTCCTTTTTCATTTGATCAACATAGCGCATGCGATTCCACAGAATGCGCGCCCCCGGCTTTACAAGCGCTTCATCCCAGCTGTCCAGGAGCCTTTCGTCCAATCCTTCTTCTTCTTCGCCGGACGCAGATAAAACTCTATTCCGCTGCTTGAGAGCTCTGCCATACATTGCCAGCGAATTGACATGTCCTGGATA
>JAHFUH010000284.1 GCA_023265215.1 Acidobacteriota bacterium | reverse complement strand
AAGAGCCAGATGGCAAGGGACATGCCACCCAACGTCCCGCCTGCAAAACATATAAAGATCGCGAGGCTGAATATGGCCATTACGGTTGTGCATCGGAATCGTTTGAGCACCCAGGCTCCCAGAAAGCGGCCGATAGCGCGGAGGACGAAGAATACGGAAACCGCGTAGGTAGCCAAAAGAGCAAAAGAACCTGAATAGCCCTCCAGGTACTTCGGCAGCCAGACATACACGGCACACTCGGCCGCGACGTAGAGAAAGATACACATCGAAAATCCCAAAGCATAGGGATCCATCATCATGTGCATTGTTCTTTTGAAGTCGATCGGTTCGTCCACGGACTTCACGGTTTTCGGGTATTTTACCAGCAGGGCTGTAATGATCAGCCCGGTGCAGATGACTCCGGCGATTACATACAGCCACTTCCAGGGGTATCCTGCCGACAGAAGTGCCGCCACAATGGCGGGGCCAATGATCGCCCCCACACCGAAGAATCCCTCGAGTGTGTTCATGGTTCTGGTATGTTCCGAAGTGGAAACGGAGATATCGCCAATCAGCGCAAGGGCGCCCGTCTTGAATATCCCGATCGCAGCTCCGGAAATGACAAGCAGCGTAACGAAATACAGAAAATTGTTTCCGACCGCAAACAGATAGGAATTGAGCGCAAAGATGACCAGTCCAAGAATGATGGTCTTCTTGCGGCCGAGCTTGTCTGCCAAATAGCCAAGGAAAATAGCCGCCAGTGCAATCGCCGTCATAGGGCCATAGTGGAGGGCTGCGGCGGCCACATTGCTCAACGTGTATTGTTTCATCACCGCGTCGATGATGGTGCCGACCGAATCGGTGGTCATGGCAAACATCGTGAACATGAGGAACGTGAGCAACTTGATCGCCCTAAGATTGCGTGATGGTTCCGCCTGCATGCTCATACGAATTCCTTTTCAGAATGGAACACCGCCAGTGGCGGCATCACAAATCACGAATGATGATTGGCCGGAGTTCACCGGTCGGGCTCGTGCCCGTAATGGAAGCGCTCGGGACCGACAAGTCCGCAAGGAGTTTGATCCATTGTTTGCCGAGTGTCCAAGTAATTTCGATCGCATGCTCTGTCGGGATGTCCACCCGGACCTCGCCGGAGAATGCGGGATGTGTATTCCGCATTCGCATCAGCTCGATCTGCTTCTGCACTATCGGACACTCCATGGCAGACTGAATCTCCGCGGCTTGGTAATAGTGACGGTTGATGTCGCGCCCAACGCCCGACCGAGCCAGGAGTTCCATGTCGTTGCGGCCACCCAGGAGACCGACATAATAGACCTGTGGAATTCCCGGGGAGAAGAACTGAATGGCGCGAGCAATCAGGTAGTCGGTTTCCCTTCCGCCGAGGGCATCCAGGAAAGTGCAGTTCACCTGGTAGAGATCCAGGTTGTTGGCCGCCGCTCCGGTTGCCTGCTTGCTCTGACCGTGGCTTCTCTTGTGGATCGTCTCAACAAGATTGTCAATGTCCGCCGGGGCCAATAGCCCGGGAGCGCCGTCCGAATCGGCGCCTACATCGATCACTCCGATGCCGTCGTGGGTGTCCAGAACTGTAACCGCGTTACGCGGGCTGATGGCCAGCCAGCGCGCAAGAGGACGGGGGTCGCGCTGAAAGAGCGCGTGGAGCACAAGCGGGGGCAGAGCGAAGTCGTAAACCCAATCGACCTGGCGGGCGATTTCAATCTGCTTCTGATAATAACTGTGGATCTCCACCAGGACTGCGATTCCCAGCGCCCTGGCTTTTGCTGTTAGTTCGGCCATGAATTCGAAAGCTTCCGGAATCATGAAACAGCTTGTGCCCGGCTTTTTAATCGCGTATCCGACGGCGTCGAGCCGGATCATCCTGATTCCTGCGCCCTGAAATTTCCGGAGGATAGACTCCAGATAGGCTTCCGATTGAGGATGTCGGACATCAATATCGATCTGCTGAGGATTGAATGTGGTCCACAACAATCTCCTGTCGCCCGACTGCAGCATCATGGGGCTGAATGGAAGTGTGGGACGCGGCCGATAGATGCCCAGAAGATCCGATTCGCGCGCGCCTTCCGGGAAGACACGGTCGAAAGTAAGAAACATGCCCGCATATTCCGAATCCGGACCCTTCTTCGAAAAATCCAGGAATTGCGGGGACAATGAAGAAACGTGGTTCACAATAAGATCCGCTATGATCTCGACCGTGCCGCTCAAGGCGTGCACGTCTTCCCAGGTTCCCAGTCGAGTGTCTACCTGCGTGTGATCGATTGGGTCAAATCCAGCGTCAGCGCCGTCAATGGGAGTAAAAAAGGGCAAAAGGTGCGCTCCACCGAAGACTCCGGCCAATGGCCCTTTTAACAGGCGATTCAACTCGTCGAAACCTCCACCGGACAAGCGATCGACGTATGCAATAAGCTGCACCTGGTTTTTCATGATTTGTCTTTTTTCGTTTCCGGAGAGAGCTGGCCGCATCCGGAATAATTCTCAGATTTCGGCAAATGAATATTACATATATGCAGTCCAATCACTATCAAATTGTCTCAATTTATGTCAATCCATTTTTCTTAACGGTCTGACTTAATGGGTTAGGAAAATGCTATTTTGAATGGAATTAGACCAAGACTCTGACTTCCAATGCGAGTATTAAAGGCTATCTCGCATGATCGATCCTAAGATCTATCAAATGTAATTACAATAAAATCGGATATGTAATAATTTAGTATTGCCAGGTAATCGGTCTAAGAAATAACATAGAAATCCGGTCTAAATTCTCGTGATCCAGGTGAAAATTGCTGTTCGCCCGGCATTTCATGACCCAGCCGTTTTGCGCCTCGCCGTTTCCATGCAGGAGATAAAGCACCGGGTATTTCGCGCGGCGCTTATCATAGTTCGGAGGCGTATAGATCCGGACTCAGCGAGTTACTCCCATCGGCTTCGAATCAAAAAGGACCATCCGGACTTCTTCGTGCGGCGCCGGTCTGGAATCGTAAAAAGCCGGCGTGTGACACTTTTTTCAGTCAGCAGGGCATCCAGTGCAACGAGCAGCCCAGCGTCGAAATTGCGAAAATCCATAACACGCCAACATATTTAAAATGCAAATCCCAATATATATCAAAGAATCATCGTGCAAATATCAAAGTTGCCTGTTAATTTTGCAGTCAACAAATTAGGAGTGTTTTTGATGAAGACTAAGGAATCGGATTTTGCCCCTCTCGATCCGGAAGATCAGTCTAAAACATATGCGAAATATTACCGGGATCCCGTGCCGCCGGAACCCGCGCATCTGGCGATGATGGATACGCCATGCGATCCATTGAAGGCGATATGCCCGGAGCAGATGAATGATCTGCTCAACCCGGGAGACCTGCAGGTGGAAGTCGGATGGTGCAACCTGCCCAATGGCGCAGGTTTTATTGCCAACCGGAACGTATATAAGATCGTGACGGCGGAGATGATCAATTGGTGGTTTGCCTGGCATCCGCTGGAAGACTTGCGCTATCGCATTTGGTATCCACCGCAGCACGCTGGAATTTCGTTAAGTCCCGCGTCCCGCGACAGGATTCTCGACCGGAGCATACCCATTCCCGAGAAGAACTGGGGTGTTACTCACCACGTTACTGAAGACTGCGATTGTGGGATGGAAAACATTGATATCACCTTTCAATCGCCCGGGGATTTTGGTTTCGATATGACGCGGTGGAAAGAACCGTATGTATCGACATTCGTCGGCGGCTTCGGCTGGTCCAGCCCGGCAAACAAATCAGATCGTGCAATCAAGGCACCCTCGCTGATGTGTCATATCTTCAGGCAAATCCCAGGTGGTCTCGAACAGCGCACACGCTTTTGGATGGGTTATCGAATGTTCCAGGGCAAACCGGAACTGATGTTGCCCCCAGGCGCCTCAGTTCCGCTGTTCGCTGTTCAGGGGCTCGCACGGCATAATGTGCGGGAGTTCAGCAACCTCGGAGTCCTGCTTCCGGAGATCTATGCAGAATTCGGCGGACGGATGGTCGTGTAGGTGTATTACTTCCACTATTTAGTTTTGGAGGGGGCATGAGTGCCAAGATTGAGATTCATTTGGATGAGTGTACCGGCTGCAAGACCTGCGTCGAAGCCTGTTTTGTGGATGTGATGCGCTGGGACGACGCCGAAGAGAAGCCGATGGTTGCATATGAGCGGGATTGTGTGTGGTGCTTTACATGCGAGATCAACTGCCCGGCTCATTGCATCAATGTCATACCTCAGATGCCGGAACAGCTTATTAGCCCATACTGAGCGTTGCCATCCGCAAACAAGAGAGGAGTCAAACATGAGCGAGAAAGCAAAGAACACAGCCGCACATGAAACGGACGTGCTCATCATCGGCGGCGGATTCGGCGGCCTCGCAGCAGCGATCAGAATCAAAGAACTGGCTCCGGAAACACGAGTGCTTCTCGTGGATAAACAGACTATCGGCTGGGGAGGAAAAGCGAACAAGGGGGCCGGAGTTCTGTGGGTCCTTGCGCCGGGCGATGATATTGACGCCTTTGTTGATTTTCACGTGAAGAACATCGGGATCTACCTGAACGATCAGGATCTGCTGTACGCCGTGGCCCGGGAATCATATGGGGCGGCGCAGAAACTCGCGGATTGGGGCGTCAAAGTAATGAAAACTCCGGCAGGCGACCTGGATGTTACCCGATTGCCTTTCGGATGGTCTCTGGCGGCAACGGACCTGGATATGATGCAGCCACTCAAAAACAAGGCTGCGAAACTCGGAGTCGGGTTGCTGGATAAGACTCAGGTGGTCGAACTGCTGAAGAAGGATGGCCGTGTAACCGGTGCGGTCGGCTTCAACCTTCTCGACGGCCGATTTGCCGTTTTCAACTCGAAATCCACGATCTTGGCGAATGGCGATTGTGATTTTGGCGTCATGCGAATGTGGGCCAATGCCTGTGGTGATGGCATCGCCGCTGCCTATAACGCCGGAGCGGAGATGCGGAATGCGGAGTTCGGCAATTTTTATGATGTCGTCAACAAAGGGACGGGCATTCCCATCGTTTTCGGCTTCAGCTCTCTGTACAACGCGCGAGGCGAGAAGATAAGCCCCAAATACATTCAAGGACCGCAGCCGGATATCCCGATTTCCATCATCCTCGGCATGGAAAAAGAGGTCATGGAAGGAAGGGGGCCTATCTATATCGACATGGCGGATTTTGTAAATTCCTCAGCGGGTGGCGGAATATTTCAATGGGACAGACCCCATTTCAAAGCGCTCTTCGGTCATGAGTTTGCCAAGGTACAGCAGTATGGCCCGCGACCGGCACAAAAGATCGAAGTTTCTCTCGGGTTCACCGGCGAGCTTTCACCCATCAAAGTCGACTGTGAAATGAAGACTACCCTTCCGGGCCTTTGGGCAATCGGCGACACGAGCTATGCAGGTTCGGCATGGGCCGGCGCGGCAGAGGCGCCGCCCGGAAGATTGAGAGGCTCCGGGTTGATGAACGCACTGATTGCGTCCCTGATGGCAGCTCCATCCGTAGCCCGGTATTCAAAGGAGACCTCTCTTTTGATATCCAAGGACCGTGAGGTGGAAAGCCTGAAAGAGAAGATATTTGCTCCTTTGAACCGCAGGCACGGCTATTCGGCTTTAGAGGCAATACGGAATATTCAGGAAGCGGTCGTGCCGGTGAAATACAACATGCGCAGGAACAAGGAACGATTGGAAGTAGCCTTGTCCAAGGTGGCAGCGGTCCAGGAAAAGCTGCCCGAGCTACACGCCGAGGATCCGCATGGCCTGGCCAGGTGCCATGAAGCTTCCTGCATCGCACTGTGCGCCGAGATAGGTTTTAGAGCAGCTCTTGCCCGTACTGAATCCAGAGGCTGGCATTACAGGGAAGATTATCCACAGCAGGACGACAAAAATTGGCTCCAATGGGTCATCGTAAAAAAAGTGCAAAACAATATGGTTGTTACTACCGAGCCCATTCCTATTGAGTGCTACAAAATCAAGCCCAGCCAGATAACCGCTGTACCTGACGCCGTTGTGAATCACGATGAGCTTGTCGGCGTCACGCCCAAGATGATCGACTGGTGGTGGGTCAATATGGAAAAGGGTTATCCCTTGTGGGAACCGAACGATCACAAGTCATTCACGTGGGAAGTGCCGCCGCCCGTTGGAGGTTATTTGGGCGCAATCCAAATAGCCGAAGAGAAAATGGGGCCGATGCCGCCAATGAAGATTCGAATTCGGTGGGACGATCCGGACAGCTGTCCCATCCCCCGCACTTACGAACATGCGATCGTTGCATCCGGGATTAACCCCGAGGGGCAGGTGCAAGCCATGATTCTCCACGAATACGAGAGGAGTCCTCGTGGGACCAGAATGCGCTCCACAATGCGGTTTCTCGGCCCAATTCCTCCTGGCCTGGCTGAGATCTGGAAAACGCACGACAGGGCGGAAGTATCGACTTTCCCAATATTCTTGCCCGACCTTTATAGATTGTGGCAGGCTGTCAAGGATCCGGCGATTAACAGGCAGTGCTGCCTGACGAAGAAGTGAGAGGGAATGGACAAAACATTTTTGCTTTCATTTGGCCACACGCTATTGGAAATGTGAAATGGGACTAGCCACCTGATCAACGTTGTGTGAAAAAAATAGATAGCCTGGATTTCTTGTTTACTTCTTTCCGCGAAGGTTGGTAAATAGCATTGGTGCCGTTTCATTTAAATAATTGCGCCAGACGCTCCAGACGTGGCTGCCTTCCGTTTCACGGAACAGAACTTTCACGCCTTTGCTCGTTAGCATCTCCACAAACTGGCGATTCGCCTGGTAGAGAAAATCCTGCTTGCCGCAGGAAACCCAAAGTAGACGGAGCTTGGAGTTGAGGATTTCGGGTTTCGAGAGCGCCTCGCCGAATTCTGTTTCGGCGTTCATGAATGGGCCACCGACGGCTCTGCTGAAACCCAATACATAGTGGAACAGGTCGGTGCGGGCAAGCCCGATTGAAAGCGCCTGTCCACCGCCCATCGAAAGTCCGGCGATGGCGCGATGATCTGCGTCCGTGTATACGCGATAGTTCCGTTCTATCAGCGGAATAACCTCCTGAAGCAGGTCTTG
>JAHFUH010000283.1 GCA_023265215.1 Acidobacteriota bacterium | reverse complement strand
CCGGATTATCGGCTATGGAGTGGCCGGCGTAGATCCCAGGATCATGGGTATCGGCCCAGTCCCGGCAACCCGCAAAGCTTTGGCAAAGGCGGGAATCAAAGGCGAGCAAATCGACATTGTCGAGATTAACGAAGCCTTTGCTCCGCAGTCTCTGGCCTGCGCGCGGGATTATGAGACCATGGGCATTGATCCCGAAAAAATCAATCCCATGGGCAATGCCATAGCGCTGGGGCATCCGCTGGGTGCAACCGGTGCAATCCTGACCCTCACGTGCGCCTATGCCTTGCGCCGGAGGAAACTGCGCTACGGCCTGGTTACGATGTGCATTGGAGGAGGTCAGGGTATCGCCCTGATTCTGGAATCAATCCGGTAACTGTGAAAAGGCGAAAGCCCAGGCCATCGGGGTCGGGGTCGCTATCGGTATCGGGGTCGAAGCTGTGAAAAGCGGATCCCGATACCGATCCCGACTCCCACCCCGAACACTTCGATAGGGCTGCATAAAAACTATTTTTTGAAGCTGCGAACGCTTTGTGTTAATAACTCGAAGCTGGTGCTAAAGGGAAATGGCAACGAATCCCCAGAAAGGATGAAGCAATGGAGCAACAATCTTTGCCTGGCTGGATGAGGGAACGTGATGACCCCAGGATTGCCCACACCAAGCTGGAAGCTCTGGATGACATCAGCGTCCTTGATTTGAGCTGCAACAGTTTCGCGGGGAGCTACTGTACTTCGCTGTTGTCCGAGTTCGGCGCCGAAGTTGTTAAAGTCGAATCCCCGGAAGGTGATTTCCTCAGGAAATGTACTCCTTACGGCATTATGCACAAGGGGCAGGGCCTTACTTATCTGTCCGAAGGCAGGAACAAATTTCATATAACCTTAAATCTTGAGAAACCCGAAGCGAGAGAAATTCTCAAAAACCTCGTAGTGAAAGCGGACGTCCTGGTTGAAACTTTTGCCGTCGGCACGATGGATCAATGGGGGATCGGATACGAAACATTGAAGGAAATCAATCCGAAGCTGATTTTTGCCTCCATTTCACCCTTCGGCCAGTTTGGTCCCAAAAGCCGAAGCAACATGCCGGATTATGACAACATCATGCAGGCGAGGTCCGGAATCCAGTATGCGACTGGAGAAATCCTGCCTGAGGGGAAGACCTACGATGAAATGCCCTGGGCCATCCCGACAAAGGCCGGTCCGCCTATAAGCGCGGCGGCTGCAGGAACATTTATGTCCGCCGCTATTCTGGCTGCTCTTTATTACAGGGACCAGGCGGGCGAGGGCCAGGCTTTGGACTGCGCCACGTCGGAAGCATATGCCAGCTTCGACGATTTCGCATATCAGTGGTACCAGGAGGATGGAACCATTTGCGAACGCTTTGGGAACCTGGATGTCGCCGGATGGATGTACTGCTTTGCTCCAACCAAAGATGGAGTGGCCTTCCTTGGCGGTCTGAGATTGGAAATGTGGCAGGCATTCGTCGACATGATCGGCAAATATGATGAATGGGGAGCTGCGAACTGGAATAGCCTGGGTCCATTTATGCCAAAGGACGCCCAGCTGAAATGGGCGGACCTGGTGTTTGCCGAAACCCGCAAATATGACAGCCGGCAATTATTGAACATGTCTATTGAATATGGAAAAAAAGGGCGACTGGCCCCCATCGCTCCTGTTGTTGCGCCGATTGTGACCCCGATGGAAGCTTTCAAAGATCTGAATTGGGCCGACCGCGGGCTATTTACAACGGTGGATGATCCGGTCTTCGGCCCGGTCATCGTGGCCCAAGCTCAATACAAACTGACCGAAACACCCCCCAGGACCAAGTGGGCTAGCCGTCCGGTGGGTTATGACAATGGATTCATTTACCTGAAATATTTGGCGTATGGCCCTGAAAAGCTAAAAAGACTTAAAGAGGCCGGTGTAGTCTGAGTTTGTAAATCGCGGGTGGAGCGCGAGGCGTCTGCCATTCGATGACTACCCCTGGTAAGCCGCCGCCTATGGCGGGGCGAAAAGGCTCTGCCATTCCGGCGTGCAATTGTAATTATGTATTTGAACCGCAGAATATCGAACAAGGAATTTCGAACTTCTGCGGTTCGAAATTCCTTGTTCGATATTCGACATTCTGGATTTTGCTCAATAGCGGGCGTCAGCCAGCCGCTGGCGGACTTGCACCCATGGCCCCCTTGGGGGGGCCTTCATCAAGCCACCCGCTATGCGGGTGGTAGCTGACTTTATTGCTGCAGTTCAATAGCAGCCCCCAAATAGGGACGCTCCCCTATTTGGATTCTAGTTGGAGTTTATTGCCCGCGCCTTTTCCGATATGGACCCATCCGGAATGCGGAATGAGGGTCCATGAAAATATATCAAAGGAGGGAAGATGAAAAGTAAGGACGAGCTGACAAAGATAGTTGGCAAGGAGAATGTGAGCGTCGCCGAAGCGATCCTGCTCAAATACTCCAGCGACCACAGCCTGGTTCCGCCGGGAATACCCGAAATGGTGGTCTGGCCGACAAGCTCCGAGCAGGTTAGCGAAATACTGAAGTGGTCCAACAAAAACAATGTGCCGGTTGTCCCGGTTTCATCGAAGGAGCATTTCAACGGCGGCGCCATTCCCAAGCAGGGAGGCGTCATAATGGATTTGTCCAGGATGAACAAGATCCTTGAAATAGACTTGGACATAAAGCAGGCGCGCTTTGAAGCCGGCGTCACCTGGGGGCAGCTTACGACGGAATTGAAGAATAAAGGCATGCGGGTAATCATGCCTCTTCTGCCTCATGCCGATCGTTCTGTGCTGAGCGATTTCCTGGACAGGGAAGTACCCACCAATACCGTTTATGATTATGGGGAACCCATGCAGGCGTTTGAGGTGGTCTGGCCGACAGGTGATGTCTTCCGGCTTGGATCTGCAAGCGTCAACGGCTACCCGGAGTCACAATCCCGAGGCGGAAACCCGTCCGGGCCCGGCATGGATTTTTATCGCTTCGTGCAGGGTGCCCAGGGAACCATGGGCGTTGTAACCTGGACAAACCTGAAGATCATGTATGGTACGAAAAAGGACAAAGTCTTTTTCGCTCCTGTAAATGATCTGGCATACGCCCAGGAATTCCTGTATCGAATCCTGCCCCGCAGAATCGGACAGGAGGTCGTTCTGCTCAATCAAACCGATTTGGCCGCCATTATTGCTGAAAACTGGCCGGCGGATTTCGAAAAACTACGTGCCACTCTGCCGCCCTGGACATTGATTATTGTCGTCAGCGGACTGGAGCGCCGGCCGGACGAAAAGATTGCATACGAAGAAAAAACTCTGAAAGAGATCGTAAGGAACGAATTCCGGAGATTGGCGGTTGACGAAGCTCTCCCGGGATTCCCCGGATTGGGAAATAGAATCCTTTCATTGCTTCGCAATCCATGGCCGGCGGATGTCCCTTACTGGAAAAACCGGTGGCAGGGAGGTTCGCAAAGCCTGTTCTTCATTGCAAGGCCGGAAAAAACGCCGAAATACGTTGAAATTGTCGAAGCTGTTGCTCCGAAACACGGATACCCTGTTGCGGATATCGGAAGCTACATTCAGCCCATCGAACACAACCGGGCCTGCCAGGTTGAATTCACATTTTTCTATGATGAGAAAAATGCTGCGGCCAAAGCGCAGATTGCTGCTCTTTACAAAGATGCCGCCAAGGCCCTGATGAATGAGGGCGCGCTCTTTACCAGGCCCTACGGCGATCTTGCGCCGATGGTCTATGAACGGGCCGCAAATTATACGATGGCGCTCAGGCGGGTGAAGAAGATATTCGATCCCAATAACGTAATGAATCCGGGCAATTTGTGTTTTTAGGGAGGCGAAATGCCAACGAAAGTGAATTTGGAAACATCTGATCTGAATAATTATAAATACGACATGAGCCGGTGCATCAAATGCAAAGGATGCTACTGGGTAGAGCACACTTATATGCCCGGCGTAAAATTCAGCACCCGATGCCCCAGCAACGTGTGGAATGATTTCGACGCCTATGGCGCATTCGGGAAAATGAGAATTGGCACCGCCTTGAACGAAGGAAAGCTCAATTGGACTCCGAAGCTGCTCGAGGTTGTCTATGCGGATCCTCTGTGCGGCGCTTGCGATGTCGGCTGCAAACGAAACCTGGACCTTGAAATTGAATTGAGTCTGGAAGCGATGCGCGTAAAAGCGGTCAAGGATGGCGTCGGGCCAATGCCCGCCCACAAGAAAATCGCCGCGAATATCGCAGCCACCCACAACCTCTATGGGGCGCCCCACACAAACAGGAAACAGTGGGTGACCAAAGATATCAAGGTGGCCGACAAGGCGGACCTCCTCTATTTTGTAGGATGCACCGCATCGTATGCAAATAACGAGATCGCCCAGGCGACAGGAAAGATCCTCAACGCCTGCAAAACGCCTTTCATGCTGATGCCCGACGAGTGGTGCTGCGGAAACACTCTGCAGTCCGTCGGCATGCTCGACGAGGCTCGCGCGCTGGCCGAGCGGAACATTGAGATGGTGAAGAGCACGGGCGCCAAGACAATCCTCCTCTCCTGCGCCGAAGGCTACAGGATGTGGAAAGTCGAGTACCCGAAACTTCTCAACATAGCCACCGCCGATTTGCCGTTCAAGGTGGTCCACCTGGTTGAATTCGCCGATGAGGCGCTGAAAAAAGGCTCGCTGAGACCGACGAAACCTGTCGACATCCGGTTGACGTATCACGATTCCTGCAGCATCAGCAGGCTGGCCGATCCATGGACGCCCTGGAGCGGCGAGCGCGGATGGATGGGAACCGTAACGCCGCGTCTGAAGAGGCGGCGCGGAACTCATGGTCTCTATGCCCAGCCAAGAAATGTCATAGCCTCTATTCCTGGAGTAAAGTTCGTGGAGATGATCCGGACCAGAGAAAACGCGTTCTGCTGCGGAGCCGGACGCGGGACAAAAGAGGCATTCCCGACACTCGCTTCCTCCTCGGCAAAACACCGGTTGGAAGAGGTGAAGGAAATTGGAGCCGAGGCCCTCGTTTCTGCATGCCCCTGGTGCAAAAACAACTTCGCGCAAGCCGTCAAAGAAGATGGCAACAACGTGAAGGTGATGGACTTCTCTGAACTTATTCTTGCTTCGTTGGACGTATAAGGAGGAAGACATGGCCATAGTAAAAGAAGCATACAAAGCATTAGAGGCTGTCGTTGGCGTGAAATTCCTGTCGGATGATCCGGTTATTTGCGAAGGATACCGTTCCGGACCGGCAGGTTATGAGGCAGGCCTGGGTTATGAACGAGTCATGACCAAAATACCGGGCGCTGTGATTATGCCCAAAACAACTGAAGAGGTTCAGAAGATCGTTAAAATCTGCAACCGCTATACCATTCCGTATATCCCCTACAGCACGGGATTTTACGGGCCCCGCTCTCACCCGCATGTGGAAAATGCGCTGCTCGTAGATCTGAAACGCATGAACGATTTTGAGTTCGACGAAAAGCACTGGTATGCCGTGGTCGGAAGCGGCGTCATCTACTCTCAGTTCCAGGAAGAATGTCTGAGAAGAGGCGGCTATGTCGTGATCGGCGGCGGTGGGGCTCAGGCTTCCGTTGTTGCAAACCTGATCGGAGATGGATGGTCCCCGCTAAGTCACAGAATCGGCCTCCCGCACCGGCGCATTCTGGGAACCGAGATAGTCCTGCCCGATGGCGAAATCGTGAGAATGGGATCGCTGGCAGTCGGCGAGGATTGGTTCTGGGGCGATGGCATTGGCCCGGATTTGAGAGGCTTGCTCCGGGGATATACCGGGTTGCGTGGATGCCTGGGAATCGTTACCAAGATGGCGGTCAAGGTGCTTCCGTTCCAGCCCGAAAAATTGCAGCCTACCGGAATTGCTCCCAATACCGCACTGGCACTCCCCGAAAAGCGCGTAAAGTGGATCAACTACATCATGCCCAGCAAGGCAGCCCAGGTTAAATCGATGTATGAAATCGGCAAAGCTGAAATCGGCGGAGCTGTGACGAAAGTCCCGCTTTTCTGGCGCGCAATTGCAAAGGCGGAATGCAAGGAAGATTTCTGGGATATGTGGCTGAAGGAAACTCCGGAAACAGTTGCCAATTTCCACATCGTTCGCGTGCTGCTCATCGGATTTACCAGTGAGGAGCAGCTTACCTATGATGAAAACGTGTTGAACGACATTATGATGGAATGCGGCGGCCAGGCGAGGCCGACCAAGCCGAGTGATGAGTCCTGGATTAAGAACGCGGATTCCGCCGGCATGTGGTTGATGTGCGGCTCGTACGTTTCGGTGGATTACGTTATCGAAACCATGAAGCAGGCGACCGAACACGGGCCGGTCTATGCAGATTTAAAGGCGAAATACACGCCGCCTTTAATGCCGGATCATGGCGATCCGGGTTGGTTTCAGAGTTTTGAGCTGGGATACCAGGGCTATTCCGAATTCCTTATCTACTGGGATCAGGATGAAGACACAACCGGAGTGGACCATTTCTATCTCGAGACATCCAAGATGAATATCAATCACCGGTTCTATACGGCGCTGATCGGTCCTCACCAGCCGATGTATCTTACGGGGCCGAAGTATGGACCGAATTACCATGAATGGATGTTGAAGATCAAAAACGAGCTGGATCCCCTTTGGGTCTGCCATCCGCCGGTGCCTTTCGCCCATGACGAGTTCGTGGATCGGGCGCCCTGGATGCATCAGCTCAAGACATGGGAGTCTCCAAAAGAATCTCCCTATCCGAAGTGGCTCAAAGATCAGCTGGCTAAAGAATCCGCAGATTTTGCAGCCCAGAATGCAGCTCAAAAGGCCAAGAAGTAAAACTCGAAACCTAGAGTCCTGGAGTTACAAGTAACTCCAGGACTCTAAGCCGGGGAAGAATTACCCGATATGGGGAAACGGTTCCACTAATTCCGCCGCAATTTTCACCTGCAATTTGCTTCGTAATCTCTGTTTTTCCATGGAAATGTTGAGTTTCTGCTAATGGCATAATAATTGCATTGACATAGTTCGTTCGCACTGTTGTCATCTGCACAATTAAGTTGTCATCTGCACAATTAAATAGAAACGCTGAGTTTTGAGGTGATTTTGCATGAACATGCCAACCCCAATACCATTTC
>JAHFUH010000282.1 GCA_023265215.1 Acidobacteriota bacterium | reverse complement strand
ATCTTAGGATTTGGCATTATACAGCAAATCAAGACTGGTGAAACTGCTGCAAACTCCCCAAAAGTCGCAATGTGTGACATTACCTCTTATAGGATCAATGCTTCAGGCATGTGGATGCATTACCGCAGAATAATGTCCTGGAATGCCGTATCGGGAGCTTCTGATCGATGTAGAACCGGGTCATGCTGAACGCGATGGCTTCGTTGTGACCGGTCGAAATTCCCGGGAGAGAGGGTTCGCCAGCGCCAATGATTCGAAGGCCGGCTGCTTGCTGAAGCGTTTCGGGGCACAAATCAATCTTTGTCTCAGCTAAACCCACGGCCTATGGCCGTGCGACCCTGACAGGCTAAGCCGTTCCGGCGTGCCGTTGATTAATTTGTCAGCGAAGAACGAAAGAACTTCGGGGTTGCGTCGGTATCGCTATCTGGGTCCAAATCAAGAAAAACAATCTCCAATAGATACGACATTACTTTACTTTGCCATCGGTTTCAAATGCCGACCCCGATACCGACTCCGACCCCGACTCCGAGAGGCACGGCGAATCGCCCCGCTCTGCGCTGACTGTTACTCACACGTGACACGGTGGGTTTGGATTGGCCCCTCATTGATCAGGATGCCGAATGAGGCCCGAAGGGCCGCCAGTGAATAGGCCCGGCCGTCAGGCCGGGATTAGGTTGTTGGTGACGATGAGCACCGAAGGCGCGGCGCTTGATAATGCGATTTCGTTTGAGTGCCGCGCTTTCAGCGCTCATTCAATCGAAATCACTAGCCCCGGCCTTGCGGCCGTGGCTATTCACTGGCGGCCCTTCGGGCCTGAGCCGAACGCTACTTTTGCTTTTCGGGCGTTTCCGCAACCTGTGGTCTTGGCTTGAGGAAGAAGAGAAGCACGGTCGCCAACAGCACTGCGCCAATTCCGAAAATAAAGGCGCTCGTATAGCTGCCGGATTTATTCGCCGCGCTCGCCATCAATGGGGGAAAGGATCCGAATCCAATGCTTGAGCAGAGAGTGAGAAGACCCAGGTTGAGACCCAGGTTTTGCACTCCATAGCGGTTTTTCAGCAGGACTGGTCCGCCGACCATGACGCCCGCATGAGCGATTCCCATCATGGCCATAAAAAACAGCATGGTTGCGATCCCCGAAACACTGAATGACAGACCAATGGATAGGGCAAGAAACAAATAGCAGAAAGCAATCCCTGCGATAGAAAATTTGTCAAAGATCCGGCCGAAGATTGTTTTGGCCCCGATTCCAACTCCGGCCAACAGGGCAGAGCCCCATTTCACCATCTCCAAGTTCAGGCCTTTTTCAGATTGCAGAAACAGAACCTGATTCTGCACTATTGCTTGATCGACGGCCGCGACCAGGAAAACTCCAATAAAAATGAACCAAAAATCTCGTGTGGCCGCCAGGTGATTAAAATGACTCCACATGCCTGTTTTCGCCGCGCTGAGTGGGCTCCTCTTCCAGTTTGCGCCCGGCCGGTTCCGGTGCAGAAGGAAAAACCAGGCCGGCAAGGCCACGCCCCAGATGCCGCAGCTCAGAATGGCCATTGCGGGGCGCCAGCCAATTTTCACCATTACTGGGACCACTATTAATGGAAGGAGCATTCCGGCCACGCTGGTGCCGGTCAGCACAATCCCCAGCATCGTTCCGGTAGATTTATTGAAGGACCGGCCAATGGTCACGTTGATGGAGACCGCCAGTCCCGCCGCACTAAGCCCGAGGATAATGCCTAAGGCATAATAAATGGATATTTGATCGGCGATCAGAAAGCCGGCCATCCCCACGGCGCCGAGGAGTGCGGAAGCAATAATCACGTATTTCGGATGAATCGCATCAAGCAGGCGGCCAACGCCGAGGGCCGCAGCCGCCGATGTGTAAAACTTGAAAGAGGCGAGAAGAACGGCCTGCTGTTTCGTCCACCCGAATTCCGCTGTCGCGCCGGAATAGATATACGGCAGCGCAAATGTGGGAAATCCAAAAGCAAAGACCTGGATAAGAAACAAAGCCAAGATCAGAGGCCAATGCTCTTTGAACTCGTTGCCAAAACCGTTCTGATTTACTTCCGGGTCAGCCCCGGTTGCCAGTTCAGCCATTATTCTCTTTTTACCACCTTCAGAAGTTTTGAGATATAGTACAACGAAATCAGTTCAGCGAAATTCCATGTTCGGCATTCAAAATTCCAAGCCTGAGAGGGCAAAATTCATTTATCTTAGCGCTTATGGGCTTGCGCCCTGGGCTTTCAACTTTAACACATTGACTCGCACTTCCGATTGTACCCCCTGGCCCTAAGTCCTCAGGACACGAAACCTTTCATCTTCGTGGAACGTATCTTTTAAAATATTGCCCTTTTTGTGTGGAAGCGGAGGATCGAGAATGCCGGATAACAATCAGCCATGGACATGGAAGCCGCCTGAATCCAGTGAGGCTATCAAGAAAACTATGACCCGTCATGACGGTTTCGATAGAGTGAGCGGACAAGCGGCGTTCACGAGAGATATAGATCTCCCTGGGCTGCTGTACGCGAAAACCCTCACTTCACCCTATGCCCATGCCAAAATCGTGAGCATGGATACACGCAAAGCCGAAGCCCTCATCGGAGTCAGGGACATACTTAAATTCGATGATCCGGACATAGCCAAAGAAGGCGGCGCCGGCTCGGATAATAATGGGGCTTACAGCATACCGACACTTCCCGGAACCGGCGATTTCTACCAGCATCCCATGGGAGTTGCGGTTGTCGCCGACAGCGAGGAAATATGCGACAGGGCGCTTCGGCTCATTGATATCAAGTGGGAGGAGCGGCCCTTCGTCCTGGATATGGAGGATGCCGCGAAACCGGATGCTCCGAAAATCATGACTGAAAACAGGCGCACGGGTTTTAGGGGATTCAGAGGCGGTGGATCCCCTGCATCCAATGCTCCCAATGTTATTGTGGCTGATGAAAATGAAGTCGGAGACGTCGAGAAGGGTTTTGCGCAAGCGGACAAAACCATCGAATACACCATTAAAAGAGCAATGAACTCGCCGGCCGGCGTTGAATCGATGGCTTGTGTAGCACAGTGGAGAGGCGATTACCTTGACCTTTGGGTTCATCATCAAGCCAATCCGCTGGGCAATCTTAGCTCCCGGGAAATGGGCGGCTTCGGCGGGGGCCGAGGCATGGGAATGTTCGGCCCAGGCGGCATGGGAGGATCTCAGGGCTTCACCCACAGTTCCAAAATAAAAATCACTTTCCCATACCAGGGTTCCTGGTATGGAGGCCTGTCCTGGCTCGCCTATTCGGATTTGTTTATACGGCTTGCCGTCATATTGGCCAGGAGAGCCAAAGGCGCTCCCGTAAAGCTATTATATGATGAAAGCAGCTTCTATTGCGGCGGGGATGAAGCCGGAACCTACAAGTGTAAGGTTGGAGCGAAACGAGATGGAACCATAACGGCCTATCACTGGCATATGCAGGGAGCCAGAAATCCTGCCGTCGACAAAACGTATGAATGCACCAAAATACAGAATATCCGCGGCACTCAGGTGTGGCCTTTCACCAATAGAGGTTATCAGGCGTGCTTCCGTCATGGCGCTGCATCCTGCGCGCCTCACAATGTAATGTTCGACCGGGTGGCGGCCGAGTTTGGGCTCGATCCTACGGAAGTTGCCTTAAAAAACGACGGTTGCCAGGGAAATGACTGGAATTTTGTTACGCAGTTCCAGAAAGAAAATGGATTTCCGCAAAGGCACAGTCTGAAAGAAGTGATTGAGCTGGGCAAAAAGGCAATGGACTGGGACAGCAAATGGCACCGTCCCGGCGCCAGGAAACTGGATAATGGAAGAATGCACGGCATGGGTTTCACATCCGTAAACGAATGGAGTTGGGGCGGTATGCCTTTTCCTTCGCATGGCTGCCTGATTCTTCAAGACGGGAAAGTCACAATTCTAGGATTACGATGCGATTCGGGGGTTGATACCGAATCCGCCTATCGCGGCTGTGTGGCGGCGGAAATGGGGTTGAAATACGAGGATGTACTTATTCAAGAGCAGCGATCCGACGGTAATGCCTACAGTCTGGCTCAGCCGGCTTCGTCCAGCGCTACAGTCAATGCCATGCCTCAATTGATAGCTGCCGCTAGGGAGCTGAAACGGAAAATTCTCGAACGCGCTGCTGAATCCATGCCCATGGGGATCCCGGTGAATATGGGAAGAACGCCAAGCTCTGCTTCAAAAAAACCGGAAGATTACGATATCAGCGACAGCATGATTTTTGAAAAATCGAATCCGGGCAAGAAACGATCCCTGATGGAAGTGGCAGGCGGTGGCAGTGGCTTTACGGGATCCTCCTCCTCCTCGATGATTGCTCATCCTGAAAGCAATTCGATGCAAATGATGGGGCGGATGGGCAGGGGAATGCTTGTGATGCCCAGGCAGGCGCATTTTATTGAAGCGGAAGTGGACGTCGAAACTGGAATGACATACCTGACGAATGTGGTCTGCGTCAACGATATCGGCCACATCTTCAACAGGCAAGGCGCCGAGGCGCAACAGTACGGCGGTGCTGTCATGGGAATCGGCAAAAGCGCCACCGAGGAAAAGGTCTATTGTCCTCAAACTGGAGTAGGCTTGAACCTCGATCATATCAACTATCACATCGGGACAATGAACGACTACCCCGTTGTCCAATGCTATTTGAATGAAAGCCATCTCGGGTATACCCCATACGGCGCCTGCGGGATCGGGGAAAATATCGGCGCCAGCATGGTCGCTATTACCTGTTCGGCGATATACAACGCGACAGGGAAGTGGGTGCTCGATTTTCCCATCACTCCTGACAAGGTTTTGAAGGCGCTGGGGAAAATCTAATCAAATTACGAATTACGAATTACGAATTACGAATTGAAACATACTCCTGCTGGAATCGCTCGCAGGTTAATATAATGCGGGAAGCTTATCCAATTAGCAGGAGGAGTGGATGTTAAGTTTGCTTGAACTCCAGCACGCCGCCCGGCTGCTGGCGACACTGCCGGAATTGCCGCTCCGACGTATTAAACAGGCGCAGGGCGAAAATGCAGTGATTCTTGTTTTTGAGGGGAAGGCCGGGAAATATCAGTTGCTGATTTCCGGCAGTCCCCGATTTGCCCGCATCAGCATTACCGACTCAATTAAAGACTCCGCGGGTTCGGAGCGCCCTGCCTCTTCTTTCCTGGAATATCTTCGCGCACATCTTGCCGGTAGTTTTGTGACCGGGATGGAGGTTTTTCGCGAGGACCGGCAGCTGCGTTTGAACTTCCAGTCACAATCGGGGCCATTGGTGCTGGTTCTTTCGATTCTTGGCGCACGCAGCAATATTTACCTGCTGGATTCCGAGGGAAACCTGGTGCATTCGCTGCGCCCGCTAGACGACACACGCCGCGAATTAAAAATCGGATCACCCTGGATCAATCCTGTTGGCATACTTCCTTCTGAGGGCGAGGATCGATGGGGGGATGTGCCGGATGAACTCTACCTGGAAGCGATTGAAAAGCATTACAGCCGGCTGGAACGGGAACACTCCATCGAATTTCTGGCGCGCAGAATAGAACTGGCTATAAAAAAAGAAATAGGCTTTCTCGATCGAAAGCTTGTCAATCTCCGTGAGGATTTTGGAAATGCACAGAAGGCGGAAGAACATCGATACAAAGGAGAACTGCTGAAGGGCATTTTGCACACCGTCAAGCCTGGCGATGACATAGCGAGCGCTACGGATTACGAGACCGGTGAAACTGTCGAAATTCCTCTGGACACGAAAATCTCACCTGCAGCCAACCTGGAGTCCTATTTTGCTCAATATCAAAAAGAGACCAGGGGGGTGGCGATGATCCGGCAACAAATAGAGAATGTGGATGTTGCGCGGTCTGATCTGGAGGGGATTCAGCGGCGAATTCAGGGGATGCTTCAAAACGAACCCGATATATCCGAACTGGAAAAAATTGCTGCACAACCGAAAATTCACCGGCTGATCCATCGATATGCTTCCGGAAAGAAAATTGTATCCGCGCCGGCCAAGTCCTCCTTTAAAAAAGATCTGCCATCGCGCCTGATGCCCAAGCGGTATAGAACGCAGGATGGCCTGGAAATCTGGGTGGGAAAAAGCGATGAGGGAAACGACTATCTCACGACACGTCTGGCGCGGGGCAACGATCTATTTTTTCATCTCGAAGGATACCCGGGGAGCCATGTGATATTGAGAACGGAAGGCCGCACCGATCCTCCATCCGAAGCTTTGTTGGATGCCTGTGAACTGGCGGTTCATTTTTCAAAGCTGAAGAATGCGGGCAGCGCCGATGTTCATGTGGCTCCGGTCAAAGAAGTGAAGAAGCCAAGAGGTGCAAAACCGGGCCTTGTGTATGTGAGGAAAGGCAAAACGATACGTCTGAAGCGGAATGCAAAGCGGCTTGAAAGCATTCTGGCCGGCCGTCTTGATGATTAACGAGAATGGCCATTTAACGCAAAGTCGCCAGGACGCAAAGCCCGCATTCTGATCATTGCGCCCTTGCGTCTTTGCGTTGAGTAGGTGGTCGGGACGAGAGGATTCGATATTTAAATGTTGAAGGAATATGGCAAAATAGATGCGGAAGAATCCCGAACCTCGCCACGCTTCCCACAACACGACTTTGGGAGAAGTTGGGCCGATGTAAACCCTGGACACAGGGTTCACTAAGCCCCATTTCCCACAAGGCTGTGGCATACAGGCTACTCGTTGGATTACAATTGCCACATGATTACGCTTAGCGTAGAACTCGAACAGGAAGACGATGGCAGGTGGATCGCTGAAGTAACCGAATTGCCGGGCGTACTTGCTTACGGTTCAACCCCTGGGGATGCTCGTGCAAAAGCGCAGGCCCTCGCGCTCCGAGTATTTGCGGATCGACTTGAACACGGCGAGGCCGGCCCGGATCTTCTCAGCATCTCATTCAAAGCAGCATGAGTGAATGGCCCAGCATAAAAGCGAGTCGGTTGCTATCGGCTCTTCTGCGAATTGGCTGGCGAATCAAGCGCTATTTCATGTTAAGGCAATTGTGGACAGCCATCGTTTTTGCGGCTACTTAATAAAACAGTGGGTGTCCACGATATTGCTCTTTCCACGATATCCACGATATTCTTCTTTCCGCCCACTAACCAGC
>JAHFUH010000281.1 GCA_023265215.1 Acidobacteriota bacterium | reverse complement strand
GAATCTGACGGTCGTGGTTCCCTACACCGCCCTGGAGAAGCTATATGGATCCCGCCAATCATTGACCATAATCATCAAACCGGCGCGCATTGACCGGGCATCCGATTGTGTCGACCAAACCCGGCTTGCCATGCGAACTTTGCGCCGCCTGGGACCGAAGCGCGAAGACAATTTTGGAATCATCACCCAGGAAAATCTGCTGAACCTCTATAATTCCATCAGCTCAAAAGTTTTTGGCGTTCTGATCGGGCTTGTTTCCATCAGCCTCCTGGTGAGCGGAATTTTCATTATGAACATCATGCTGGTGTCGGTCACTGAGCGCACATGGGAAATTGGCATCCGTAAGGCTCTGGGCGCAACGAGGATGAATATACTCTGGCAATTTCTTGTGGAAGCAATCACGCTGTCGATGGTGGGTGGCGTTCTGGGTATTGCGGCTGGATTTATCCTAGCAGCGCTCCTCGCTTTCTTTTCTCCCCTTCCATACGCGATTAAGGCATGGTCCGTTCTGATCGGCCTGGCTGTGACATTCGTGGTGGGAGTCTTTTTCGGCGCTTATCCGGCCGGCAAGGCCGCCAAGCTGGATCCGATCGAGGCATTGCGCTATGAATAAAGGCAAACGCGGAGGACTGATCCGCGAAAACCTGGAGATCGCAATCGATGCGTTATGGGCGCACAAGCTGAGAAGCTGTCTCGTTATCCTCGGAGTCTCAATTGGGGTGGCCTCGTTTATGGGGATAGCATCCATCCTGATAGGATTAAGAAATAGCATCATCAATGAAATCAGCAGCTCCGAGAAAACCGTAATTAACGTTCAGAAATACGATCTGATGGTCGGAGGAATCAATCAGGCGATGCTCCGTCGCAAGAGCATCACGGTGGAAGATGCGCAGGCCATTGATAGAAATTGCCCCAGCCTGAGTCATGTAGCTTTTGTCGTACAAGGACAATCGCAAACACTTCAATATAAAAATGAAAAGAGCCGCTCGGTTCAAATAGTGGGAACACAGCTTTCGGATTTTTATATACAAGCGCTGGATCTCGAGGACGGAAGGATGTTTACGGATGCCGAACTGGCGCGGGCTGCAAAGGTGGTGGTGATAAGTCATAGTCCAAGACGGGATCTATTCCAGAATATCGACCCAATCGGGAAAAAGGTCAGGATTGGAAATAACGATTTTGCTGTCATTGGAACGTTCGCACAACGCAAATCTTTAATCAGCGGCATGGACGAAAACTTCGCTGTAATCCCATACACCACCTATAAAACCACACTATGGAAGGAATGGGACTCCCAGAATATAGCAGCTCTGGTGCGATCCGGCGTGTCCCTGGAAACAGCCCAAGAGGAAGTCATCCAGGTTATGCGAAGGCAGCGGAAGTTAAAGGCGAGCCAGGACAATGATTTTGCCGTAACATCCGCTGATGCGGCAATCGAGCTCATTACCAAGATCACCCGACCGATCACTTTGATATTGGGCGCAATATGTTCTATCGCACTATTGGTCGCCGGTATCGGAGTCATGAATATAATGCTGGTCTCGGTTTCTGAACGCACTACGGAAATTGGCATTCGCAAAGCAATCGGGGCTGAACGACAGGATATTCTTTATCAGTTTTTGATAGAGGCGGGTTTCCTGACCGGCTTCGGGGGAGCAACCGGTGTGGCGCTTGGCCTCATCGCGGCTCTCTGCATATCGCTTGCAACCGGTCTGCCTTTCAGCCTGGCGCCCCTTTACATTTTGCTGTCCGTGTCCTTCTCAATCGCAATCGGCATATTCTTTGGATTGTATCCTGCGCTCCGGGCTTCCAAGCTGAATCCGATCAAAGCAATCGGATATGCAAAATAGCATTGCTCATCAGCAGGAGGAGTCGAAATAATATGTCGCTTCAAATAATTATGCTGCTCACCGCCTTTTGCGGCGGTTTGTGGTTTCTGTTTGGTATGCCCGTTGTCGTAGCGGTTTATGCGCTGAAATATCGTCGAATCCACAAATGGACAACAGGGCTGACTGTTTCGGTTGCCATGCTGCTCGCATTCTACGCCGGCGCGATATTGCTCTGGAGAGTGATTATAGCTATGCGCTATTGGACCCTGCCGTTCCTGACGATGATTCATGCGGCCGGAAATGCGGAAAAGTATGGCCATCCGATCGAGCACACAGCAGAAGGATTGCTGATTGGACTCCTGTTCTGGTCCTCCGTGGCGGCAGTAATTGCCGGAATCGTCACAGGCATAGCCCGATATGCGGTCAAACGCCGGGGATTCGCTGTTTAACAAATCTATTGGGAAAACTCTCTGCAGTGAGGATTTCTACACCTTGCTTCACACGCTGGGAGGCTCATATGTCTAAAATAGCAGAACCCGCCTATCCGGTTGACTCCACATGGTTCGGGTGTGCGAGCACGCACTAACACTCAACGCAAAGACGCCAGGGCGCAATGATCGGGATGCGGGCTTTGCGTCCTGGCGACTTTGCGTTAAACAAATGCACCTTGGTGCCCAGAACCCTCGTCATGGAGTCAACCGGATAGGCATGTAGCAGAAATATCGTGGGGCGCAACCTCCGGCGATTCGCATATCGCGAGCAACAGTAGTCCATTGCCGGAACTATTTATGAACGGTGTAAATGCTCGCCGATTATCAAGAATTCCTCAATCTGTTCCATGCTTTTCAACTTTGGCGCGCAGCTCAGTCAGTTGCGATGAAATTGCCTCCAGCCGCTTGATCAACTCGGATTGCTGAGCCTCATCAGGTGTGGGCTTTTTTGCTGCGAAGAAAATGCCGCCGCCCGGTTCTATGGATGCCTGGTCGATTTGCTGAAGATCTCCGAATCCCTGCCTGTGCGCTGCAATTTCGAGTTCATGCTTTGTGAGCAGCTCTCTCTTCAGATGATCTTCCCTGATTTGTCCGTGATCAATGAGCACGTCGGCCTCACCTTCAATGATGCGATCGATGCGGTCATGATGGAAGAGAAACCGGACTACCAGGTAATTTATAATCAGAAGCGTAGAGGCTCCGATAAGTCCGCCGCTCACCGAATTGTCGTTGCCAATGATCGCATTCTGGACTGTGTTGGACAAGGTAAGCAAAACCACCAGGTCAAAAGGATTCAATTGCGCCAACTCGCGTTTGCCTGCCAGCCTCAGACCGATGATCAGGAATGCATAAACCAGTATCGCCCGGATTATCTTTTCAAGTATGGGAACATCCAGCACAAATATGTGATGCCACATGGGCTTTGAACCTCCATTGGTGACCAATTATTCAGAATTCTATTAGGAAATATGCTCGTTTGTGCGAAAAAAACAAATACTCAGGATCAGCCTCTGATTGGAATGAATGGGTGGCGACCCTTTTGGGGCAATGAACGGCCAGAAGCCATTCGGGCGAGTGACTCCGAGGACGGGCTCCTGGCGGCAAAAGGGTGAGTTTCACGCATCGCCATAATGACACATATCGGTGCTATGAAGGCGACATGGAAAAGTGTAGTATAGCCACTACCTCTTTCTATCTGAAATAAAGTCGTTAGGTGTGTTCGATCAAGATGACGCCCGGGGTCCAGGCCTATGGCTCGTTCTGGCAAGGATACAAACATGGCTAAGATCCTAGCGGGTGTGCG
Source organism: Acidobacteriota bacterium (assembly GCA_023265215.1). Taxonomy (GTDB): domain Bacteria; phylum Acidobacteriota; class UBA6911; order UBA6911; family UBA6911; genus UBA6911. The sequence goes on along the minus strand of JAHFUH010000281.1, from coordinate 3,596 downwards.
GGCAATTCCGGTTCAGATCAGATTCGGATGTGAAGTTCTGTGGCGCTGGGCTTTTCGAAGAAACCGGTATCGATTGCTTCTGCTAAGCTTTGCCCGAGGAGGCTTCCTTCGTACGCTTCAGCTGCTCTGGCGCCTCAAGCTGACTAAGATCATCGCGGTCGGGAACCGATTCCATTTCTCTCTAGTTGAGCCGGGATGGCCGTCCACAGCATACGATCATTACATGGCCAAGGGGGGCTTGAACCTCGACGCTGCCGGAACTTCCTGGAAAAAACAGATAGACCTCGCAATTCTCGCCGTGACGCGCCGGTGTCCCTATCGTTGCCTGCACTGCTATGAAATCCAAAATCTTGCGGAGACCGACACTGTTCCGCTGGAACACTGGACGAAACTGATAGCCGAGCTGCAGCAGGTCGGAGTTGGTGTCATTGTTCTTTCAGGCGGCGAACCCATGGCGCGATTTGAGGACCTGGTGCTGATGCTGCGCTCAGGCAACAAGAGCCTCTCGGATTTTCACATCCATACTACGGGGCACGGCGTGACTGCGGAGAAAGTGAGGGCTCTCAAGGAAGCCGGCCTTGTAGCCGCTGGTGTTGGACTCGATGACTTTGATCGCCGGCGTCAGGCTGAATTCCGCAAATCTGAAAACGCATTTGATGCCGCACTCAAGGCGATTCATCTTTTCAGCGAAGCCGGATTATTCACATACGTGAACATGTGTCTCACCCGCCCCATGATGACTCGCGAGAATCTCAGGAAGTTTTATTATTTTATATCAGAACAGGGTGCGTCCGCCCTGCAGCTGCTGGAACCAATCCCATGCGGGGCTTATGCCGGAGCAAAGAAAGAGTCGCTCTGCTCTGCGGCCGATCGTTCGACGGTCACCGAGTTCTTTCTCGATACCTATCGAGGCCAATGGAAAACGGCCCCGGCTGTCTATTACAACGCATATCTCGAGGCGCCCCGGCACCTGGGTTGCAGGATGGGGGGCCTTTCTCATTTGCAGATCGACGGGCTGGGCAATGTTAAGCCTTGTGCATTTCTGCCCGTTTCTTTTGGCAATGCCTTCAAAGAAAGTTTCACCTCCATTTACGCTAAAATGAGGCAGGCTATTCAACACCCATTGCACACAGAATGTCCGGCAATGCAAATGACAGGCCTGATTCAATCAATGTCGGCTCGCGGTTTTGATATTCCAGTAGCATACGACGAGGTGGCAACGGATTGGCAATCTGTACTGAAGAGCGGAGAGCTTGCGACAAAGCAGTGAACCTGTTGTGTTTTATTCAGGAGAAGCCATGAAAGCAAAAAGGTTAATATCGGTTGTACTGATTTTTGCTTTGGCCTGCGTCAACTGGAGTTGTACCAAAGCCGTGACGGTTAAAAGCAATACTCCAAAACATCCCAAGGAGTTGGTCGGGGAGAAAATCGTCGGGATTACAACGGTGAAGGGGGCGGAGATTCCTTTCGACGAACCGGGGGGCAAATTGGCCGGCACTACGATCATAGCCAATGTTGCGAAGGAATCTCGCAGTTTTCCGCTCTCAGACGTGCAGCATGTGTGGATGGAAAAAAGGAAGCTGACCACCGGCGCCAAGGTCGGTATTGTGGCAGGTGCGGCGGTAGTCGCCATCATTGTGGTTGCGGCAATTTCCCTTTCTAAGAGGTCCGCTCCTATTGTGTCCCCGAGTCCCAGTACGGGTAAACAGTCTTCATGCCCTTTCGTTTATTCGTGGGACGGATCGCAGTTTTGCCTTGACGGTGAGCCGTATGGCGGGGCTATTGCGCGAGGTTTGGCGCGCGATGACTGGTCGGAGTTGCGACACCTCCGGGATATCAATGGAGAATATCGCGTATTAATGACCAACGAGGCGGATGAAACGCAGCACACGGATTTGGCGGAATTATGGGTTGCAGACCATCCCGCGGGTGTGCGTGTGGTGGCGGACGGTAGCGGCAGACTTATTGGGCTTTCCAACCTTCAACGACTGTTGAAAGCCCAAGAAAAGACCGGTCGCGACCTTACCACGTGGCTTGACGCAAAGGATCGTAGAATTTGGGAACCGGAACCGGTGCCTGATGCGGCCGGCAGCCTGCAGCATGAAATAATCCTGACATTCCCCAAGCCGGCGGCTGCCAAAGATGCGTGGCTGGTATCGAATATGGCCACCGGAGCCTGGGGATCTCAGATCGTAAAAGACATGGTCTCGTTGCTGGGTCGGGATGCGAATGCATGGCTCGAGTCATTGGACAAGAATTTCCTTCGGGCAACATCGGTATATCAATGGGTTAATCGCGAAGAGACGCTGCGCCTGAAAGTTGATGTGGAGGAATCGTCCGGCTGGCGAACCCAGGGCTCATTTTCGGGTGGCGGCCCCATTATCGCAGAGGATCGCGTTGTGCCGATTGACGTAAGCGGCGTATCCGGCGACAGGCTGCGGCTTCGTGTCCGTCCCCCATGCGGTTTCTGGGCGATCAACTCGTTTGAAATCGCGTATGATTCTGTAGGGGCAGTACCATTTACGCGTATATCTGCCGAATCCGCACGCACATCCGATGGCACGGATGTGCTGAAAGAACTCGCCTCCGCAAATGGGGCGTATTACACGATGCCGACGATTGGAGACGCAGCGGAGTTGAGATTCCGGGCGCCCATACGCCGGCCCGCGATGGAGCGAACGTTTTTTTTGCATACGGCCGGATGGTACCAGATCCATCTTGGGGTCGGCGGTGAGCCTGATCAGCGGGCCTTCAACGAAGTCCTTAATACCCCGGGCGCGATTGTCCGCTTCACGGAGGCGCAATATGATGCCTGGAAGCACTCAAACAGGTAGTTCGGATCTCCGAAGCATTCCATCAGCCGGGGTGCACGCGGAATATCTTTAACGATAAAGCTGCTATGTTCCATCTGACAAAGTGGTACCTGGACGCGGTCGGAGAGGACGGCACCGCGTTCATCGGTTACGCAGCGCGCCTGCGCTGGGGCTCCCTGCGGGTCCGGTATTGCGCAACCCTCCTTGCGCAGCCCGGCAAAAGCGTGAGCGAGATGTTTACTCTGCGCGCTTCCCCCGACCCTCTGTTCGATGAAGGCGGAGTTTTGCGTTGGTCCTGTCGGCCGCTGAGCCTGCAGGGTACCTGGACACCACGTTGCGCTTCGTTGCGCCGTAATCTTTTTGCATCTCGCGGAGGAGATTTAGTCTGGGAGTGCACCGCTCCGGCGGCTACTGTGGACCTGAAAGTGGGTTCTCTGCAGATAACTGCTTCGGGGTATGCCGAACGGCTGACGATGACGCTACCGCCCTGGGATCTCGGAATCGACGAGCTGCACTGGGGCCGGTTTATAGCCGATGACGCCTGGATTGTTTGGCTGGACTGGCGGGGCTCCGAGGCGCGTCGCGTGGTTGTGTGGAACGGAAACGAAATGCGGGACGCTATTGTCGACGAACGCCGCATTTCGTTACCAGCGGAGGGCGGGCGTCTGGACCTGGAATTGGACGAAATGGCTGGGGACAGGGGTTCCCGTACACTGCGCGAGGGTCCGCTGTTCAATATAATCGCCGCAGTGCCTGGACTGAAACATGCCTTGCCACGCTGGT
>JAHFUH010000280.1 GCA_023265215.1 Acidobacteriota bacterium | reverse complement strand
AAACAAATCGCCGTGCAATTTAAAAACCTTGCGGTTGGTAATGACAATTGGAGCGGATTTGAATCCCTTTCGGACCAGAATCGCGCCCGCATTGGGCAGAATATTCCGGCCAACCATGATCGGATATCGGCGCTCGGCTAATTCCACATTTAAGGTTCTCAAGATTTCAGCCCTTCCGCGATTTCATCAACCAGGGCCTGAGGATTCAGATCCCCTATTCCTATTTCCCGGCACAATTCGTCCGCGCGATACAGCTGTCCCGTTTCCCAGATTTCCTTCAGAAACCCTGCTGCCGCCCGGCTCATTATCCAGGAATTTCCAAACCTGGTCTGCAAATATTCTCTCAGCATCGACTCGCACATCCAACCCCTCAGATAATCAGCGGAATAATAGCCATCGGCGAGGTCTTGAATCCAGAACTCGGGCTGATGCGCTAATCCTGTGTAAGACTTCATCGTTTCGGAATAGATCTCCGGCATCCCTGCGAAGGCTTCGCGCTCGAACACGTCGATTGACAGTCGAAGTCTTCCCGCGCATCGCTTGATCAGAAAGAGCCGGTACAACGCCTGGAAGCGAAGAAATTCTTTGGAATTGATAAAGGAGAGCATTCGTGCAAGCCATTCCCGGTCCCGGATGAAATGCTCCAGAAGGAATGCATAGGATTCCGACAGCGCGCGGTCTCCTATAATCCTGTGCTCCACAGGAAGCGATGCACTCGTCCAGGCAAAGTGATAGGCATGCCCGATCTCGTGCAGCAAAGTTCCATATTGCGCGGCGCCGTTCTCGGGAAGCATTACTATCTTGATTTCGTGTGGGATTCGGATTGGGATGCAGAGCTTTCCCGCCTTCTTCCCTTCCCTGGAATCCAGATCGATTGAAACCGAATCGGGCCTTTCGGGCAGTATCCCGAGTTCCAATACAGTCGCCTGAACAATCGGGAGCAGTTTATCTTTGGAAAAAACCTGCCCCGCATCGTTCATCATTTCCCAGTACGCAATGTCCCAGGATCCCGATTCCTGAAAGGGCCGCCCGAGTGAAATTTCGAAAGATTCCCTGAGCCGCTCCATGTATTTATCTTCCAGGGGCTGAAGAGCCGCATCCAGGGAATCCAGAAGCTTGCGGTACTCCACTCCGCCGATCCTTTCCCTCGCCTGGGCGTAGTGCTTGAACCCAAGTCCACTGGCGGCCGATTGCAGACGGAGCACGCTTTCTATTCTCAACGATTCTGACTTCTGAATTTGGCGGGCGTACCGCTCGCTCAGGTTTCTTCGCTTGAAGCCGTCGGATTCTTTTTTCAGAAAAAGAGAAGCCTGGAGGAAAGACAGTTCCTGCCCTTCCCACACGATTCTTTGCTGAGCTTCAAAATCAAAAGTTTCTTCCGCTAGTGGCGCCAGCCGGGCATCCAAATGCTGGTCAATGAGAAAATCCCGGATCTTTCTCAGGCTTTTTCTGCGGCTGTCGAAGGATTCATTGTTATATTCGGATTCAATATCACGAATGCTGTCGAGAGAAAAAATATCGGAGTGGTTGGAGTAACAACGGACCAGATCGAGCCGGGGGGCGAATCCGGCATAGAAATGGTACAGCTGCCGATTAAGCTCTTCCTCAAACTGCTCCAGCCGGCTTCTATAGTTATCGATATTTAGCGACATAGGACCATAACATGAACCGAGAAGTCATCGGGGTCGGGGTCGGATTCTCAAGCCTTCGACCCCGATACCGATACCGACCCCGATTTCAATTAACGGGAGATGCCCTGAAGCGGGCTGCTTGCGGAAGCATACAATTTTCTGGGAATCCGGCCGGCTTTAAATGCCATGCGTCCTGCCTGCACGGCCAGTTTCATGGCTTCCGCCATTGCCACTGCATCCTGGGCACCCGCGATTCCGGTGTTCATTAAAACTGCGTCGCAGCCCAATTCCATGGCAACACTGGCATCGGAGGCCGTACCTACACCGGCATCAACAATAACCGGCACGGAGGCGCTTTCCAGAATGATCCGAATATTGGCCGGGTTTTGAATTCCCATGCCCGAACCAATCGGCGCACCCAGGGGCATGACAGCGGCGGCTCCGGCGTCCTGAAGCTTGCGGGCCATTATGGGATCATCATTTGTATAAGGAAGGACGACAAAACCTTCTTTGACGAGGCTTCTGGTAGCCGTGAGCAGAGCCTCCGTGTCGGGAAAAAGCGTCTTCTCGTCGCCGATCACCTCGAGCTTCACCCAGTTGGACAATCCCGCTTCTCTCGCAAGATGAGCTGTCCGGATTGCATCGTCGGCTGTATAGCAGGCTGCGGTATTGGGCAATATAAAAAAACGACTGGTATCGATATAATCCAGGAGCGATTCGGTGGATCGGTTCAAATTAACGCGCCGCACCGCAACGGTCACTATTTGGGCTTCCGATCGATCGAGCGCTTCCTTCATGACGGCAAAGGTTGAATATTTTCCCGTGCCAACAAGAAGGCGGGAGCGAAAGGTTCGCCCGCCCAACAAAAATGCATCATCTGCCTGAGAGTATGTCATGGAACTCTTCTAGCCTCCTCCCACAAATTGAACTATCTCCACGCGGTCCAAGTCGGCCAGGGGAGTACTTTCCCATTCCCCCCTGCGAATGATATTCCGATTCACTTCAACAGCCACGCGGCTTTCCGAAATGCCGAGCGCACGAAGCAATTCGCCCACATTTGAAACAGCGGATATCGTCCTTCTTTCGCCGTTGATCTCGAGCTGGATTTCTCTCATGAACCTCCATCATACGCACCCGGTTCGGCCCAAATCAAGAAGGTTCCCGGTTCAGGGTTCAGGATTGAAAACAGACCTGAACCCTGAACGCTGAACCGGGAACCCTATTTGCGGTAAAGTTTTTTCCACGGCTGTTGCTGAACAGACAGAAGATCCTTTAATGCAAGCCTGAGCGCTCCTGCTGCAAGTTCAGCACAGTGAAAGTTGCCTTCCGGCAGATCAATAAGCGCATCCGCTATATCCCGGGCTGTAATTGCCAGCGCCTCGATTGCCGATTTGCCTTGAACCAGATCGGTGCCCATACTGCCACATGCTATTGTCGCGGCGCATCCATCTGTCCAAAATGCTGATTCCTCAATAATGCCATCCCTGTATTTCAACCAAATTTTCATACTCTCGCCACAGCCGCTGCCGGCGACAGCAAATCCGTCAGGATTCCGGATGATTTCTGTATTGCGCGGTCGGAGGATGTGTTCAATGGTTGTTTCAGAGTAAATGCCGCGCAGCCTGTCTACTAGACCATTCAAGTCTTTCTCCTGTTTTCTGTTTCTTGGATATTATATTCTACCATCGTTCAGGGTTCAGGGGGTGTAATCGGAAGTGGGACATAATCTTCGGTAGAATTCGGACGTGTCATTTGTCATTGGGCTGCTGCAAGCTATTAGCCTGTGCGGTCCTAAACTGCGATTGATAAATGACAAATGTTAATTGATAAATTCTTTCTGTTGAATCCCACTTCCGATTGCACCCGGTTCAGGATTTCATGCTGATTATTGTTTTTTTTTCACCGCGAACCCTGAACCGGGAACCCGATTAAATTTAGACCTTGACACCACTGGAACCTGTCCACTAAGATCGAGGCTTCGGGTCTTATCCGTTACAAGTCTTTGTGAGAGAATATGTTATCGGAATCAGCATGTCGGCAGATTCAGGTTCTCATGGGCAAATATCCTCAGAAAAGGTCTGCCCTGATTCCTTCCCTGCAGATCGCTCAAAAAGAAGCCGGATATCTTTCGTCCGACACACTGCGCGAAATCTCCGCAATATTCGAGCTTTCCCCAAGTGAAGTAAATGAAGTCGCCAGCTTTTACACCATGTTTTATAAAAAGCCGGTGGGGAAATATGTCATCCAAGCCTGTACCAATATCTCCTGCATGCTCTGCAATGCGGAAGAAATCATGGCTCACCTCACCAAAAGGCTTGGAATCGAACCGGGAGAGACTACGCCCGATCAAAAATATACTTTGATGGAAGTCGAGTGTCTTGGCTCTTGCGGAACAAGTCCCGTTGTTCAGATCAACGAGAAATATTATGAGGATCTGACCCCGGAAAAAATCGACGCAATTCTGGACAGCCTGGAATAATGGAAACTGTTCTGTTTTACCTTTTCGGCGGCATAGCTCTTTTGGCAGCCATTAGCGTAGTGGCTCAAAAAAGAGTTTTTTATTCAGCAATGTCCCTCGTCGTCTGCCTGTGCGCCATATCCGCCGAGTATCTGCTGCTCAACGCGCCCTTCATAGCTGCAGTCCAGGTGATTGTTTATGCGGGGGCTATCATGGTCTTGTTTCTTTTCGTGATCATGCTCCTGGATCCTTTTTCAGCGGCAGTCATCCGCGATAAAAAGAAATACCTTTCATACCTGGCGATCCTTCTCGGCGCATTTGCTCTGATTCTTCTCTATCCCGTTTTGAATTCTTTTGAATCCGCCCCTACGCCGAGAGGCATGGAACTCGCAGGCTCGGGATCCATTGGCCAGATCGGGCAGGCTCTCTTCAGCGAGTATCTGCTCCCTTTTGAAGTTACATCGGTGCTGATTCTAATCGCTATTATTGGAGTTGTGGTGCTCGCCAGCCGGCGGCAATCATAAAAAATTATGGACCTGACTCACTATCTTATACTGAGCATGCTCCTCTTCCTGACGGGCGCCGCAGGTTTCATAATCAAGAAAAACGTCATTTCGATGTTTCTCTGCCTGGAGCTGATGCTGAATGCGGTAAACCTAGCGTTTGTCGCTTTTTCAAAGCACCTGAATCAGGTCAACGGTCAGATTATAGTATTCCTTGTCATGGTCGTCGCGGCTGTGGAAGCGGCCGTGGGACTGGCAATCATGATCGTGCTTTATCGCAACCGCGGCACTTTGAGCGTGGATGATGCGGATACGATGAAATGGTAAAAGGTTCCGGAAATGATTAACTACCTCTGGTTGATCCCGATTGTTCCCCTGGCTGGAGCCACCGTCAATGGCCTTGCCGGCAAGCGCATGTCCAAGTCCGCGGTTTCGATAATTGCATGCGGGGCAGCCGGTATTTCTTTCGTCATTTCACTAATATCGTTTTTTAGTCTGTTGAAACTCGCGCCTGAACAAAGGCATGTGTTGCAGGTCTTTTTTACGTGGATTGCGTCCGGAGATTTTGTCGCCAAAGCGGAATTCCTTCTGGATCCTCTTTCTTCGGTGATGATCCTGGTCGTGACCGGGGTCGGTTTTGTCATCCACGTTTACTCGATCGGCTACATGCACGCGGAGAACGGCTACTACCGTTTCTTCTCCTACATGAACCTTTTCCTTTTCTCCATGCTGGTTCTGGTCTTGGCCGGCAACTTTCTTTTGATGTTTGTCGGATGGGAAGGCGTCGGGCTCTGCTCGTACTTACTGATCGGATATTACTTCGATCGCAAGAGCGCGGGAGACGCAGGGAAAAAAGCTTTTATCGTCAACCGCATCGGTGACGTGGGTTTCATCCTCGGCATTTTTTTGATATTTCTTACTTTCAATAATCTGAATTTCGGAGAGGTCTTCCGGCAGATAGCCACAGGGTCGCAGCGTTTCCCGCTGGAGGCCGGCGTGGGGATTCTTACTGCGATAAGCCTTCTGCTGTTTGTTGGCGCCACGGGCAAAAGCGCTCAAATTCCGCTATACGTCTGGCTTCCGGACGCTATGGAAGGCCCGACACCGGTCAGCGCCCTGATACATGCGGCGACAATGGTGACTGCAGGCGTTTACATGGTGGTTCGCTGTTCGCCGATTTTCAGCCGGGCGCCGCTGGCTCTGGATGTCATTGTAATCGTCGGAATTCTCACAGCCCTGATGGCTGCAACGATCGGGCTTGTCCAGACCGATATCAAACGCGTTCTCGCCTATTCCACCGTCAGCCAGCTGGGCTATATGTTTGTGGCCGCCGGAGTGGGCGCTTTCTCGGCGGGCATATTCCACCTGATGACGCACGCATTTTTTAAGGCGCTCCTTTTCCTTGGCGCCGGCAGCGTGATCCACGCCATGAGCGGCGAGCAGGATTTGATGCGCATGGGAGCCTTGCGCAAGCACACGCCGATCACCTTCTGGACCATGTTCATTGCAGCTCTTGCAATCAGCGGAATCTTCCCGCTGGCGGGATTCTTCAGCAAGGATGAGATTCTCTGGTCGGCATGGACGCGCGGCCACCATTTTATATGGCTCGTCGGATTTATCACGGCAGGCATGACCGCCTTTTATATGTTCCGCCTGATTTTTCTGGCTTTCTGCGGCGAATCCAGGCGGTCGAAAGAAGCGGACCACCATCTGCATGAGTCCCCCGGCAGCATGACAGGACCGTTGGTTATTCTTGGAATTTTGTCTATTGTTGGAGGCTTTGTCGGACTGCCCGTCTGGATGAATTTTGGACCCAACAAATTCTTTCTTTTCCTCGAACCTTCTTTGGCAATGACCTATCGCCCCGAGGTTCACGAAGCGACTCATATTGAGGAACTGGGGTTTGCATTCGCGTCCATTCTCGCGGCGGTGATCGGTATATACATAGCTTACCGCATGTATATACGGCGTCCAAAGGCAGCCAATGAATTGGCGAACCGATTCAAATACATGCACCAATTCCTGTTTCGAAAGTACTACATCGACGAGCTCTATGATTTTCTTTTTATAAAGCCCGCAGTCAGGATTTCAACGGGATTCCTGTGGAAGAAATGGGACGTTGGCGTCATAGACAACACGGTCAACGGAACCGGCCGCATGATCGAGGAGTCGGGATCGCTTTTGAAACATGTGCAGAACGGGCTTATTCGCAGCTATGCCGCATGGATCATGCTGGGAACCATAGCGGTGCTTCTCTACATTTCGTTTTTCCGGAGCTGAAGCTCCTGGGAGCGCCGGCGAGGCTGTTTCAAAACTCGCAGTCCGAGGCCCGAAGGGCCGAAAATTAATAGGCCCGACCGTAAGGTCGGGATAGGCGGTTGGAATGGAAATGAGCACCGAAGGTGCGGCACAAAGAGGAAAGAAAATGGGCGAAGGGTCTTATCGGCAATTAGAGAAGAGTGCTGCGCCTATGGCGCTCATTGCCGGCCACCAACTTTTCCCGGCCTTACGGCCGGGCCTACTCACTTCCGGCCCTTCGGGCCTCAATGCGTCCAAGTCAGAGGGCGTACCAGGAAACTATAGGCTTAACTAATGGAAATCGGGCACATTTTATCATTGGTTATCTACCTGCCGGCCATTG
>JAHFUH010000279.1 GCA_023265215.1 Acidobacteriota bacterium | reverse complement strand
CTGCGCGCTGCAGTTTTGCTCGCGGGTGAAGGATGCCGGGTGCAGCTTGCCTCCATCCCGAAACAATTGCTGGGGACGCGCTTCAATCCTGATCTGGCGCAGCGAACATTGGCGAGCGGCTTCAAGGCGGCCGAAGGGTTCAAGTCCAGCCAGTCCGCCGCTTCCGGCGGAAGTCTGCAAGTGATCGATGCATCCGATTCTGCAATTCTGGAAAAGCTTCTGGATAAGACAGAGATTCTGATAGCAGCGGGTCCGGCGGGTCTTCCCATGCTTCCGCGTGTCACCTGGTCGGCAAGGTCTCCGCTAAAATGGCTGCTCGACTTCAACTTGACCGAGCCTTTGGGAATCGAAGGGATCAAACCGGGGGATGATTTTACCGAATATGACGGAAAGCGCGCATTGGGAGCTCTCGCCATCGGCAATCCCAAGATGAAGGTTCACAAGGCGTGCATAGAAAAGCTTTTTGAAAGAAACGACCTGATGCTGGATGCCGAAGGTGTTTACGGAGTCGCCAAACAGCTTCTGTAAAAACGCCACAGATTTTGCGGATGACACGGACCAAAAATTAATGAGGATTCTCATTCTCGGAGTGAGCGTGCGGGCCATGGTCGAATCTGCCGTGAACGGCAACTATGCGGTGGCAGCCCTGGATGCATTCGGCGATCGGGATCTGGCAGCGGTTGCTGAATCTCATTCGCTGCATCACGATCTCCAGGTCCGGTATAGCCCAGACGCCCTTTTTGAAGCCAGCAAACACCTTCAATTCGATGCAATCGCCTACACCGCCAACCTGGAAAACCATCCCGAAATCCTCCGCCGTTTTGCAGTAAATTACCGGATAATTGGAAATTCACCACGGACGGTCGGAGCCGTGCGCTGCTGGCCGGCATTGTTCTCAAGACTGAAACATGCCGGTTTTTTGATTCCGGAGACGATCTTGCCGGGAAATAATTTTGCGCCCGATTGCAGCCGTCGCTGGCTTGTAAAGCCGGTTTTGAGTGGCGGAGGGCACGGTATCAAATTCTTTCATCGAGGAGAACAGCCTGGCGCCAATTTTTTGCTGCAGGAATTCATAGGCGGGAAATCCTGCTCTGCGTCTTTTGTGGCCAACGGGCACGATTGCGTCCTTGTCGGCGTCACGGAGCAGTTGGTTGGCCTCGGCCCGTTTGGGGCTCAGGGATTTCGCTACTGCGGAAACATTCTGCCGGCCCGTGAAGCAATCGACAGCGAAATTTTGGAAAAGGTTCGCCGGCTTGCGCAGTTTCTTACTCAGGAATATGGTCTAACCGGCGTGAATGGAATTGATTTCATCCTTGATGGTGATCAGGTCCGGCTGACGGAGATCAATCCGCGCTACTCGGCTTCAATGGAGCTGATTGAACGAGCCTATGGCTTGCCGATGTTTCATCTCCACGCGATGGCAGTGCTGGATAGAGAGCTTCCGAATTTCGTACTGGAATCGGTGCTGGACAGCGGAATGTATTTCGGCAAAGCTGTTTTGTTCGCAGAAAGGGATGCGATTGCGCCGGATACTCAGGATTGGATGGACCGGGGCATAAAGGATGTGCCCGCATCGGGCGAGAAATTGCGCAAAGGCTCTCCTGTTTGCACGATTCTGGCCAGCGAACAGACATTTGATGACACCGTTGCATCGCTGATCCGAAATGCGGGCGAGGTCAAGAAAGAGCTTTATGGGTAAATTGACGCTGACGCTTGTTACAGGGCGCTCAACAAGACAGGGTGCCGGCATTTCGAGCGGAAAGGATGGAACAGAGTACAAAGATGCCACGAGTATGATTGATCTGAGCCAGGCGGATATGGCGCGCTCGGGGCTGAGTGATGGAGACCATGTCAGGATAGAAACTGAATTCGGCTGCGCCGAACTCAGGTGCCGCGAAGCGGATATTCCCGAAGGTCTGGCGTTCATAGCTTTCGGCTCCGTTTGCAATCGGCTGGTTGGAGGTGAAACCTACGCCTCCGGCATGCCCGATTCAAAGCATCTGATAGTAACGATTAAAAGAATAAATGCGTAGATTTGATTCCTGGGAGTGCCGGCATCTCGCCGGCTGACATGAAGATTTATGACAGATTTCCGTACGAAACTATATGTTGTTGCCGGTGAGATGCCTAATGCCGCATAGTTTTTGAAAAAAAGGTTTTTAGGTCCGAAGGACCGGCAGTGAATAGGCCCGGCCGTAAGGCCGGGATAGGATTAAGCGCACAATGAGCACCGAAGGTGCGGCACTTTAGCTGTTGTGCCGGCCCTTCGGGCCTCCTATGTCCACCGTTCACCCCGATCTAACGCTCGGGGCTATTTACTGCCGGCCCTTCGGGCCTCAATTTTAAAAACTATGCAGCAGTGGGCGGGACCGCCCGCGCTCCCGGGAACGGGGAACCTTCGATATGCAGTTTGACAATGTGGTTTGCGCCTTTTGCGGATGCGACTGCGATGACATAAGCGTCACCGTCGAGAACGGCCGCATCACCCAGGCCAGGAATGCCTGTGTGTTGGGCAAAACATGGTTCCTGAGCCACAGTGCGCCTGCGCACCTGCCGGTTGCCAGAATCGAAGGGAAAACTGCAAGCCTGGAGCAAGGCATTGAAGCAGCGGCCCGGTATCTCGCGCAATCCCGCTATCCACTTATTTACGGCTTGAGCAGCACTTCCTGCGAGGCGCAGCGCAAATCCGTCGAACTGGCCGAGGTGTTGGGCGGCTGCATCGATTGCTGCACATCCGTGTGCCACGGTCCCTCGGGAATGGCGCTGCAGGGAGTGGGCGAGCCGACATGCACTCTGGGCGAAGTGAAAAACCGCGCCGACCTGGTTATCTACTGGGGCTCAAACCCGGCCGAATCGCATCCGCGCCACATGACGCGCTATGCCGTGACGCCCAAAGGAATGTTTGTGCCGGAAGGAAGGAAGGGGCGTACGGTTGTTCTGGTGGACGTCCGGCGCACGCCCAGCGCTCGCACGGCCGATATTTTTCTGCAAATCCGGCCGGGTAAGGATTTCGAGGCTTTGTGGGCTCTGCAGGCGCTGGCAAATGGCCGGGAACTGGACAAAGCGGGTGCTGCGGAAATCGGTCTGACGCTGGAGCAGCTGAACGACCTCGCGGACCGAATGATGCACTGCAAATTCGGCGTGCTATTTGTGGGCCAGGGATTGACACAAACTCGGGGCAAACACTTCAACACTTCGGCTGCTTTCCTGCTGGTGCGCGCACTCAATCGCCATGCGAAATTTGCTTTGATGCCAATGCGGGGGCATGGGAATGTTGCCGGTGTCGACAACGTTCTCGCCTGGCAGACCGGCTATCCCTTCGGAGTCAATTTCAGTATGGGTTATCCGCGCTTCAATCCAGGTGAATACACGGTGGTGGATGTGCTTTCCCGCGGGGAGGCCGATGCCGCTTTGATTGTAGCTTCGGACCCGGCAGCAAGCCTGCCGGGCAAAGCCGCCCGGCGGCTGGCTGAGATTCCCACTATTACTCTCGATGCTCACGAGAGCGAGACAACGAAAATTGCAAAGGTTGCCTTTGCTACCGCTACTGCCGGAATTCACGCCGAAGGGACGGTGTACCGGATGGACAACATTCCTATCCGGCTGCGCAAAGTGCTTCCTTCAAATTATCCCTCCGATGAAGAGGTGCTCAGCCTTTTGCTGGCTCGCGTGAAGGAGTTGAAGGCATGCTGAAGATCATCAATGGCGAAATTTACGACCCGGTCAATAATATCAACGGCGAAGTGCGCGAGATTTATGTTGATAAAGGCCAGATTACTGCCTCCGTCGCCGGCGGTAGGACCATTGATGCAGCCGGCATGGTTGTGATGCCGGGCGGAGTCGACATGCATTGCCACATCGCGGGACCCAAGGTGAACACTGCCCGCAAAATGCGGCCGGAAGATCACCGCCTGGATCCGGCGCCGCGAACTCCTTTCACGCGCTCCGGAGTCGGCAAGACAGTTCCGACCACGTTTGTCACAGGCTATCGCTACGCAGCAATGGGCTACACGACGGCTTTCGATGCGGCCGTTCCTCCCATGGCAGCCCGCCACGCTCATGAGGAATTTTCGGATACGCCAATAATCGACAAAGGTTTTTTTGTCCTCATGGGCAACAACGAATTCATCATGCGGCAAATCGCCGCCGGCGAGCACGAGAAGCTGCGTCATTACGTTGCCTGGCTGCTGCAGGCCTCCAAAGGCTATGGGGTGAAGCTGGTGAATCCGGGCGGTGTGGAAATGTGGAAGTCGCTCGGCAACGCCCGTTCCATTGACGATGAAGTTACCGGTTTCGGTGTGACGCCGCGCCAGATTATTGAATCGCTGGCGGAAGTCTGCATGGAATTGCGCCTGCCGCACTGCGCGCACATCCACTGCAACAACCTGGGGGTGGCGGGCAATTGGCAAACAACGATGGACACCATGAAGGCGCTCGACGGGCGGCGCGGGCATCTGGCGCACGTTCAGTTTCACAGCTATGGGGGCAGGCCTGGAAAGCTGTTTACCTCGCGCGTCCAGGAGCTTGCGGAATATGTGAATACGCATCCGAATTTGACCGTCGATATCGGCCAGGTATTGTTCGGGGACACGACCTCGATGACCGGCGATGGCCCGCTAGCCTACATGCTGCACCAGATCAGCGGCCGCAAGTGGGTCAACGTGGATGTGGAAAATGAAGAGGGCTGCGGCATTGTGCCCGTGGAATACAAAGACAAGAACTACGTGCACACGACTCAATGGGCCATCGGCCTGGAATGGTTCCTGCTGATCCGCGATCCCTGGCGCATCGCCCTGTCGACGGATCATCCAAACGGCGCTTCATTCATCGCTTACCCGCGCATCATTCGCCTTCTCATGGATCGCGAATACCGGCGCGAGATGTTGAAACATGTCAATCCAAAGGCGATTGCAAAGACCACCCTGCCGGATCAAGACCGGGAATATTCATTATACGAAATTGCAATTATCACCCGGGCTGCTCCGGCCCGTATCCTCGGATTGAAAAATAAGGGGCATCTTGGGGTCGGCGCGGATGCCGATATCACCATCTATGACAAGAATGAGGACAAAGAGAAGATGTTTTCCAGCCCCCGCTATGTAATAAAAGAAGGGGAGGTCCTGGTGGAAGACGGCCACATCCGGCAGGAGACGTACGGCAGGACGCTGTACGTTTCGCCTCAATATGATCCGGCAGTGGAAAAAGACATACGCGAATATTTCGATCGGTACTACACGATTCAGTTTGAGAATTATCCGGTGCAGCTGGAGAATTATTTGCCCCGGCCAGAGGAAGTAGCGATAGATTAATCCAGATCCATCGGGGTCGGGGTCGGTATCGGGGTCGAATCCATAAAATCTTCGACCCCGATACCGACCCCGACTCCGACTCCGATGACTGTGGTTTGGGTTTGAGGTATGCAGCATGCCATGTTACATCAACGGAGTAGAAATTCTCGATACCTACGCTGAAGCCTTCGGGATGTGGGGCTCGCGCGTGATCATAACTGCGGTCAATCGGAAATGGGCGCATGAAGCCGCCGCCAAGATGACCGGTTTTGCCACTTCTGTCATCGCCTGCCGCTGTGAAGGCGGGATTGAAGCGGATTTGGAGCAGACTCCCGACGGCAGGCCGGGCGTAAGCGTATTGTTGTTTGCGCCAACCAAAGATCTGCTTCAGCACCAGTTAATCGACCGCATCGGACAATGTGTTTTGACCTGCGCAACCACCGCATGTTTCAACGGACTGCCTTCGGAAGAACAAATGTCGGTGGGCGGCCAGCTGCGTTTTTTCGGAGATACATTCCAGAGCAGCAAACTCATCGACAGGCGCCGCTACTGGCGCATCCCGGTTATGGAAGGCGAATTCCTGGTGGAGGACAAGTTCGGCGTTCAGCGCGCAGTCGCCGGCGGAAACATCCTGATTCTGGGGAGCAGCGCAACTGTTGCGCTGGAAGCAGCGGAACTGGCCGTTGAGGCGATGCGGCGCACGCATGGAATCATTCTGCCGTTTCCAGGCGGAATCGTGCGCAGCGGCAGCAAGGTCGGATCGCGCTACAAATTTTTAAAGGCTTCGACCAACGATCCTTTCTGCCCCAGCCTGCGGGGCTTAGTCTCTTCTTCATTGCCGGAGGAAGTGAATTCAGTCTATGAAATCGTCATTGATGGTCTCGATATTGGTGCCGTCGAACAAGCTACGCGAGTGGGAATATATGCGGCCTGCATTCCCGGCATCCGCCGGATTGCGGCAGGGAATTACGGCGGGAATCTGGGAAAATTCAAAATACATCTCCACAAAGTGTTGGAGGAGGGCACTCCAGCATGACTACATTAACGCTCAAGCTTCAGCCGAAGGCGCCGCTGGAGGGAGAAGCAATCACGCCGGATAATTTCCTGGGCAAGCCGGCGGCTGCGATTGCGGGATTGCCGGCTATGCACGGAAATGAGCCGGCTCTTCTGGGCGATTTTTTTCAGGTCGATGGCGATGGATCGGAGGAGATTGTTCTCGTTGGCGATTTGCGTCGAGTCAAGAGCATTGCGGCCGGTATGACGAGAGGAACAGTAATAATTCAAGGCGATGCAGGTATGCATCTGGGCGCCGGAATGCGCGGCGGCGAGATCAAGGTTTATGGCAATGCGGGTGACTGGACCGGCGCTGAATTGGCAGGGGGAAAAATTTATATACGAGGGAATGCGGGCCACGGACTGGGCGGTGCCTATAGGGGCAGCAGGCGAGGTATGAATCGAGGACTGATTATTGTTGACGGGAACGCCGGCAATGAAGTGGGCGCTGTGATGCGCCGGGGAGTGATTGCCGTTGCCGGGAATGCCGGCGATTTCACGGGCGCTTTCATGATCGCCGGATCACTTATCGTATTTGGTCAAATGGGCATTCGCGCCGGCGCGGGATTGCTGCGGGGCTCCATTGTTTCGCTCAAGCCGGCGGAGCTATTGCCCACCTATCGCTATGCCTGCACATGTCGGCCCGATTTTCTGAACCTGATATATCAGAAATTGAAGCGTGAGGGCATGTCGATACCGGATGGTTGTGCGACCGGTGCCTATAAGCGTTACAGCGGCGATTTTAACCGGTCGGGGAAAGGGGAAATCCTGATCTATGATCAGCGTTAATGAACGAGCGATGACAATTGTTCAGCAGATGATTCAGGACGGTGAAGCTCTCGGCATCAGGGTGACTCGGTTGAAAAACGGCGCTGATGTGATCGACGCCGGTG